>CAZVYR010000178.1:0-7987 GCA_964631555.1 uncultured Leptospirales bacterium | reverse complement strand
AGAAAAATTCATAGAAGTTTACCGGACCGAAAATATCAAAGGGAAAATCTTTATCAATTACAGACTTTCCCTTTCTAATAAAATACTGGTTATTATGAACAGGATGAAGTTTAATCTTTGAATTAAGATCAGGGTAGGGCGGACCTGCTATAACATGAACTTCATGACCCTGGTCATGAAGTTCTTCTGCTATATATTTCAGATATATACCCTGACCACCGGAGTATGGGTTTCCCCTGTAACAGAGTAAACATATTTTCAAGGATTCTTCCTATATAAATGGAAAATATTGGGTAATAATAAAGTCGAAATTTTCTTTGACTGCATCTCTCCCTTTAATGAAATTCATGTGACCGGGAAGGAGAATCTCAATATCCAGTTTGGATAATTTTTGAATGCTGTTTTTCAGCAGATCCCCATCCCCTCCGGGAAAATCAGTTCTGCCTACGCTTCTTTCAAAAATAAGATCACCGCATACAAGCGTCTTTTTTTCTGGCCAGTAAATACTAATTGAGCCAGGTGAGTGGCCTGGAGTATGAATTACTTCAAGCTCAGTATCTCCAACCTGCCACTTGCCTTCATTAAGAATTATTTTAAATTCCAGTTTTGGCATTTCCAGGCCCATCATCTGAAAGAAACCCGGTCCGAGTTCGTTTATAAAATCAATTTCATCCTTATACATGGCAACAGGGATGTCTTTGCCCATAAAAGGAAAACATCCTTCACAGTGATCAGGATGAGAATGAGTGTTGACAATGTATTGAATTTTCTTAATATCCAGTCCATCTTCTTTCATATTTTCAAATCTGACATCTGTATAATTTTTAAGCCCAATATCGAATAATATATTCAGGGGATCGCCAAAATAATACATATTACAATTGTTTTCAAACATACTTTTCCAGATATAGGCATATACTCCCTCAGTTATTTTCATACATTTCCTCCGATTAAATTCAGGTTTCGGGCATTGTAAAATTACGGGAATGTATTAGCAATAAATTTTCTATTTACATATTTCACGTAATAAAATAAAATATCATATATGAAAAATAATAATCTCACATTAAAAATTATTATTGCTGTATCATTAATACTAAGTTCATGCGTTATAAATGCAAAAGCCGTTGATGAAAAAGAGTATGTTGTTCTCGAAAATTTTACGAAATACAACAAGATGGATGATTTTTTTAACAACTGGCTGCTCAGGGATGATAAAAAAAGTCAGGCTATAAAGATATATGATATAATTTCTGAAAATAACAATAAATTTTTAAAAGTAATATCTTCGGGTAATTCAATACAAATTGCAAAGAAAATTAAATGGGATATTACTTCTTTTCCAGTCTTATCCTGGAAATGGAGAGCAATAGAATTGCCTGAAAAGGCTGATGAAAGCGCCAGGGGCAAGAATGACAGTGGAGCGGCAATTTATGTAATATTTCAAAGGACGAGATTACCGTTTCTTTCGTGGAAATATCAACCTATTAATGTTATTAAATACGTATGGAGCACATCTCTTCGGGTAGGTGAGGTTGTTAAGAAAACGAAGACGAAGTTAGGGAATACTATATACGAAGGAAGGTTCATTGTTATTGAATCAGGTATTGCAAATTTAGATAAATGGATAACTGAAGAAAGGAATGTTTTAAAGGACTATACGGATGTATTTGGAGAAAACCCGAAGTATAATCCGATATTAATAGCGATTCTTTCAGATTCTAATGATACTAAAAGCAGAGCAGTTGCAGATTATGACGATTTTATAATAAAAAAGCGATAAGGAGATTTTCTTTTTGTATATGATAAAAGGAATGACCAGATAATTCCTCAATCCATTACATTAATGGATGTTATTAATAAGTGAAATAAGAAGAAATTATATGAATTAGCGGGAGTTTGAAACTTTTTGGAAAAAATCAATTTTGTTGCCGATCTCAATGTTTGAATAAATTTCTTTAATTTTTTTTATAAAACCGAGATTTAAAGTATGCCCTGATTTTGAGACAATAAAGTGACCTATAACCGGCTTACAAAGAAGTGAAATGTCGCCTATGAAATCAAGTATTTTATGCCTGACGCACTCATCAGTAAATCTCGGATCATTTAAATATGAATCATCTGAAATTACCAGTGTATTATTTAAACGAGCTCCCAGCCCCAGGGAGTTGTTATGCATGTAGTTAATATCTTTTAGAAATCCGTATGTTCGAGCAGGTGCTATCTCATTGATGAAAGTTTCCCTGGACAATGTAAATTGTGCGAATTGTGTTTTAATCAATGGGTGATCATAGTGTATTGTATAAGAAATCATCGGTTCTTCTGATGGCAATACCAGTATAAACTTATCGCCTTCGAATATCCAGATTGGATTTAATATCTGAATCGGAGTATTGATTTCCTCAAAAATACAAAATTTCTTTTCATGGAAAATATTAATAATAGGATTTATTGAACCGTCATAAATTGGTATTTCGTCCCCATCAACTTCCACGATGATATCACTTATTCCGAATATATAAAAGAAAGAAAGCAAATGCTCTACAGTACTGATTTTCCACTTGCCGTTTGATAAAGTTATTGCGAAGTTTGTGTCGATAACGGATTCCGGGCTTACTTCTATTGGGGATTTCATCCCATATTTTTTATTGATAAACACAATCCCTGTGTTAATATCGGCTGGGAGGAGACGCAGCCTGGTAACTTTTCCTGAATGAATACCAATGCCGTCTGAATAAATAACATCTTCAATTGTTTTTTTATTGTAAATATGTTGTTTATTCATAGTGTGTTAAAGTATCGTTCGATTATTTATCTCAACTGAGTAAATTATAATTTATTGGCATGATTAAATTTGCATATTTTAATCTGAAATTTTTGAAAAATCAAGAAGTTTTTTAAATGGACTTAGAATATTGTTAATAAGGGAAAGACGGTTATCCCTTAATTCAATTTTTTTACTCATAACCATTACATGATCAAAAAAATTGTCAATTATTATTTTACCTTCTGTAAGAAGCTTGAAAAGATCGGTATATTTATTGCTACGAATAAAATATTCTATTTCATTTTTTTTAGAATCAAAGAAAATATACAATTCATTTTCAGACTTTTCTTCGATTCTCTCTGGATTGAACTGAAATTTATAGCCAGGATTCTTTTGCATAAATATTGTAAGAATATTATTCATTCTTTTAAAGCTAAGCAACATTTCGGAAAATTTTTCACTTTTTCTGAATTCATGTATGCTTTCAGCTCTTCTGTATATTTCAAAAAAATCATAATATCCTGTTGATAGACAGGCATCGATTTCATCGTATTTATATCCCTTGTCCTGGAAAATAGTATTTGCTCTGGCTGTTATGAAATCAAGTATTTTCTGAACAAATGTATTGCCTTTTACGTATTTTAAGGAGATAAGGTTTAAAAGAACATCAAGCTCAATGTTGATCTTATTTTTTATAAGCATTTCCACAATTGCATTAGATTGTCTCCTAAGCGCGTATGGGTCTTCCGAACCTTTTGGGATATTCCCTACAGAGAAAGAGCCGAAAATATTATCAAGTTTTTCTGAGATAGAGAGAATAACACTTACTATGTTTTCAGGCAGATCATCTCCCTGAAATCGTGGTTTATATTGATCATTTATTGCATTGGCTACTTCCTCATCTTCACCATCCATCTGTGCGTATATTCTACCCATATTGCCCTGGAGTGAAGGGAATTCAAACACCATAGAGGTCACAAGATCTGCCTTTGATAATAGTATGGCTCTTGATATCTTAGTTTTTGTATTACTGTCTAGTTCTAAAATATTAGACATCTCTTCAGCAATATAAGAAACTCGTATGATTTTATCATAAATTGTACCAAGTTCTTTATGGAAAAGAACGTGTTTTAGCGACTCAATCTTGTCAGCCAGCTTGCTTTTTCTGTCTTCCTTAAAAAAGAAAGCTGCGTCATTAAACCTTGCGCTTATAACTCTTTCATTACCTTTTTTTATAAATTGGGTTGAAGGATTGTTAGAGACTACAAGAAAATAATCCATTAAATTGCCGTTTTTATCCATTATAGCAAAATATTTCTGATGCTCCTTCATCTCAGTTATTAGAACTATATCGGGTATTTTTAAAAAGTCTTTCGAAAATTGACATAATACTACATGAGGATCCTCGGTTAAAAAGGTTACTGTATCCAGAAGTTCGTTGTTTTTGATCAGTTCCCCGTTAATACTTTCAGCCATTTGCAGGAGTTCCCTGAGAATATGATCTCTTCTCTCGTGTTGGTTTAATATAACCCTGTTTTGTTTTAAAATTTTTCCATAATCATTGATATCATTTATTTCAATCATTTCATTATGTTGGATATAATGACCTCTTGTATAATTTGATGAAGTAATACCTGATATGCTGAAAGGTATAATTTTGTTGTTTAACAGGATAAGCAGATAAGTAATTGGCCTGGGAAATAATAAGGGCTTTTCATTCCATCTCATTTTTTTCGGGCTGCTGATATTGTTAATGATTGAGTCAATCATTTCCGGAATAATATTCTCTGTTCTGTCCGCTTTCATCTTTTTTCGGGCGAAAATATATTCACCTTTTTCGGTTTCTTTTCTAAATATATTTTTTTCAGAAAGATTATTGCCCTTTATGAATCCCGATAGTGCTTTAGTGAATTCCCCATTTTCAGTATAAGAGGCTTTCACTGAAGGTCCTTTTAATTCGATTTCTTCTTCCTGTTGTGTTTCTGCCATTCCTGATGTGAAGATTGCAAATCTTCGGGGTGTCGCATTAACTTCGATGTCTTTAAAAGAAATACGATTTTTTTTAAGTTTTTCCGCAAATCTATTTTGGATTTCCTTTATCATAGGAAGAATATAACCGGCAGGTATTTCTTCGGTCCCGATCTCACATAAGAAGTTGGCATCTTTTAGCATAGTATGTACTCCATATCTTTTAAATAAAAAGCCTGATATATTTAATCTGTGGCTCTACTAACTGATAAACAGACAAATACTTAATCAAGCAGAAAAAAAGCAAATTAATAAAACAATCGGTTTATTTTTTAAATTAATAGAATTATTTAGAATTATAATTAATTAAGCGAGAAATAAATTGATTAAGAATAAAGGAAAGAATTTTTTATCTGTATCTTAAGTATTTTAACGGATTCTTATGGCGGCTACTATTGCTTAACTCAAAATGGAGATGTGGTCCTGTTGAATACCCAGTATTACCGCTTCTTCCTATGAATTGGCCTTGTTTCACATATTGGCCTTTCTTTACAAATATTCTGGAAAGATGGCCGTACAGGGATTTCCATCCGCCGGGGTGAGCTATAATTATTGTTTTACCATATCTTCCCATCCAGCCGGTGTAAGTTATTTTCCCATATTTTGTTGCTCTGATCGGGCTATAATTGGATCTGATATCTACACCCTGATGAAAATGTCTCTTCCCGTTTATAGGGTGTCTGCGCCAGCCGAAGGTACTTGTAATATGTCTGGTCATAGCCGGCCATAGAAAACCGGGAATAATGTTAAGCGGTTTTGCGTCCGGTACAAAAAGATAATCCCCAACACTGAGAAAATCATAATTTTTTAATTCATTTTCAGAGAAGATTTTACTCACAGATACTTTATATCTCTTTGCTATATCAACAACATTCTGCCCCTTCTCAATTTTATGTAAAATACCATCCTTATTGGGAATTTTTAGTTTAACTCCAACCTGGATTATGTCATAGGAATGAAGCCGGTTAGAACCGCATATTGTATCCATTGATACGCCGTATTCTTTGGCAATTTCGCTCAAAGTATCTCCCTGATTGACGACATGTTCTCTGATTTGTAATTTTTCTTCTTGCTTTTCATCGGAATAATCTGTTTTCTGAGATAAGAGAAGATCGTTTTTAGCTTTTTCATCCTTTTCAAGATTATTATCGATTTCATTTATATTTGTCTGAAAGTTGATATTGTTTAATTTATGGAAAGAGAATGTTAGAAGCAGGACCAGGACGAAAATAATGCCGATGAATTTCATTCCTGAAAATAAAATATTTTTTTTATTAAATACTTTGGAATAAATATTATTCTTATTTTTATATAATACAATAATTTCATCGTTTATTTTTGAAATTATTACGTTCCCAAACTTATGAATTTTATAATTTTTTCTGTTCATGCATATCTTGTAAGTAAATAATTATTATATTTATCGGGACAAAGTATTAAAGAATTTATATTATTTTCGGTTTTCTTGTTTTTCTTCTTTTACGAGTTTATCTCCATATGAATCGTCGATCAATTTTTTTACATTAGTTTGCTGGCCGCCGGTAATCGTGATATGTCCCTGAGTGATCACTCCTCTTTGTATAGAAAGAACAGGTGTTTCTATATCTCCGCTTACTTTGGCTGTTTCCAGTAGCGTTACTTCTTTATCAGCAATTATGTTACCTATAACCGTTCCAGCGACAATAACTGTTTTAGCGTTTATGTTTGTCTTTACTTTCCCTGTTTCGCCTATATACAATTCTTCATCGGTTTTTATTTCACCTTCGAATTTACCATCAATTCTTAAAGATCCATTGATATAGAATTTACCTTCAAATATCGAACCTTCGCCAATTGTGCTGTTGTTAGAATCGTCTTTTCCTGCCATAAAAAATTCCTATATTATAATTATATATAACAATATTGTATAAATATTATATGTAAAATATATTGATGAAGAATATTGATACTGATTTTTCAGATATAAAAAAAAATAATATGCGTATTTAGTATATTGTTCGGAATTTTTCAAGAATATTTTTTGATATTTATATATTAGTTTCAAATTTGAAATATTTTTGAGAAAGCTCTTTTCAAACAATCTGTGCTATTGTTTCTGCATAATAAATCCTAGCCATACTGGCGTATAGCCCAGCGGGTAGGGAACTGCCCTGATGGCTGGCCTCACCACGTGGAAGGTGAGTTATTATCCATCTATAATTGTAAATAAATTTCATTGTTATTTAAATTATTATTTTTTCCGATGGAAACTACCGTAAGTCTTTTTTCACGAAAAATATTTTTACAAACTCTATCAAAATCCTGTAAAGTCACCCTGTCAATTTGTTCAACGACATCATTAAAAGTAAAGATACGTCCATAAGTTATTTCGTTTCTTGCCATTTGCCCCATTCGGACTTCAGTGCTTTCAAGGCTTAGGGCTAAATTTCCTTTTATATAAGCTTTAACATCAGCAAGTTCCTGTTCAGTTATGCTGCATTTTATTATATTTTCACATTCATTTAAAATTAATTTAAGTACCCTTTGATAATTTTCCGGCGAAGTCCCGCAGTAAATGCCGAACACCCCGTTATCACTATATGATGAATGAAAAGAATAAATAGAATAACAAAGTCCTTCTTTTTCCCTAATATTCTGGAAAAGTCTTGATGACACGCTCCCACCTAGAATAGTACTTACTGTGTATAATGCCCACCTGTCATCATCATTTTTTTTTAATCCTTCAGTGCCAAGACAAAAATGAATCTGCTCCAGGTCTCTCTCAATATGTTTATGGTAGATTCTTACTGGTTTTATGTTATTAGTGGAATTATTATTAATTTCATTATTATGATTATTATGGAAGTATGATTCAATTAAATTTTTTACCTTTTTTATGTCGAATTTACCTGCGATTGCCAGTATGGAGTTATCAGTTTTATAGAATTGAGTGAAGAATTCAATTAATTTTACTCTATCTGCAGCCATAACACCTTCAGTGGTGCCTAGTATAGGATTCCCCAGAGGATGTTCTGACAGCATTGCTTCCATAAATAAATCATGGATTATTTCGTCCGGGGTATCTTCGTACATGCTGATTTCTTCCAGTATTACATTTTTCTCTCTTTGGATATCTTCGCTTTTAAAAAGCGATCTGTAATACATGTCTGAAAGGAGGTCTATTGAAGATTCTAAATAATCAGATATGACATT
>CAZVYR010000177.1:0-7994 GCA_964631555.1 uncultured Leptospirales bacterium | reverse complement strand
TGTACAGATACTTATATTAAGTTATTAATCTTCATAATAATTAAATTAAAAAATTTTGAACTAATAAAACTAATGCAACTCCAATAAGTACGATACCGAATATTATTTTAATATATCGCGGATTGACTTTCGCTACCATGAATCGTGAACCGGTCTGACTTCCGAGTAAAACCGCAATTGTTGATAGAATCCAGATGCTCAAATCAGGTCTTGCTGCTGTGAATATATGAGAAATAAAACTCGATACTCCGGAACCAGTTACTACAAATGCTGATGTAGCAGCCGCTACTTTTGCCTCCAGTCCTGTAATATATAATAACGGCACCACAAAACTGCCGCCTCCCCTTCCAATGAGCCCGGCTATAAAGCCAAGTACAGATCCGCTCGAAATTCCAAGAATTATTTTCCCATTAGAAGTTAATTTGCCTTTCTGAGGTTTCCACCCAGTTAACATTAATATTGCCGCACATGTAGTAAAAAGGATAAAAATAAAAATTACAGGTTTTGTAGGCAGATTTATATTAAGCCATGTACCAAGAGGAGGAAAAACAACCATAGTAATTCCAAATGGCAATGCCACCTTCCAGTCAATCAGCTTCTTTATCCCGTATGTAATAGCAGCGGACGAACTGTTTACAACATTCAGAAGCAAACCAAGAGGAATAGCCTGGGTTTTAAAATCCATGCCAAACCAGTACAAGATTGGAATAAATAATTGCGAGCCGCCCATACCCAGCATTGAAAAAATAAAGGATATGCAAAAAAAGAGAACAGGTATTACTAAGTTATGACCCATAAAAATTTATTCCCCATAACCGGAGCATGGTATGCATAAATTGGTGCCGTCTTCAGTGATTCTGAGTTTATTTACAAAAGTCAATTCACCACACTTATCACATGGTTGAGCCTTAAAAATGCCTTTCTTTTTTATTACTTCGACTTTCTCAATCGGACCAATATCAAGAAAATCAGACTCGTTAAGCCCCATTATCCTCTCAACTATGGGATCTGTAATTTCAGATTCAATTGACTGAGGAGGAATTCCGTTTTTTCTTTTTTGTATAAAGGGCGAAGCAAGCGCCGCTGCGAAAAAGTCAGGTTTTATTGAAACGCGTACTGATTTTCCGCTCTGCTGGTCTATCAAAGTAAAAGCCATCTTGTTATAATAAAGCTTTTCAATATTTGACTTTCCATACGTACAACCGGTTGCGGTCATAAGACCATCTAGAAAACAGCCGGCTGCATGTCCCTTGCCTGTTTCTGATCTAATAAAAAGCTCTTTGTCCCGGCTCCGCTCCACACCCAAAGCTTTCATTGCTGCCAGTCCGGCTCTCAAGCCCATCGGCATTGCAGGACATTTATGCCCATGAAATTTCAATCCAATCTCAAATATTTCATCATTATTCATTTTAAAACTCCTTTCTTCAAATTCTATATTATTCGTTTGTTCTCGCATCCTAAAACAATGCCCCATAGATCATGCCGCTTATTGTAGCCATACCTATAACAAGTGATACAAATACCACTGTTTTCTTTGTACCCATAACGCTTCTAATCACGAGCATATTAGGAAGCGAAAGCGCAGGTCCTGCCAATAGAAGAGCCAGGGCAGGTCCTTTCCCCATTCCTGCGCCTATAAGGCCCTGAAGGATCGGGATTTCTGTTAATGTTGCAAAATACATAAACGCACCTGCAACAGAAGCAAATAGGTTTGACCATACAGAATTACTTCCGACAGCATGGGAAACCCAGCCCGACGGAATAATGCCTTCGTGCCCCGGCCTCCCCAGAAGCGCTCCGGCAACCAGAACTCCGATAAGCAAAAGTGGCAATATCTGTTTTGCGAATCCCCATGTCTGCCCGACCCATTCTTTCGACTCATCGCTGCCGGTACTTGTGACAACCGACAGGCCAATAACCGCTACTATAAACGGGATCATTGGATATTGAGATGCTGCAATACCAGCTATTATCACAAAAAGACCTAATAGACCAATCTTCCACCACAAAATATTAAACCATGATACAAGTACAACTCCGAGAAGAATTGCGGATATACCTGTTATTATCCATTTTACAGAATAAATCGAGTACCATATTCCGGAATCCATCCCCGGCTTTCCCCAGTTTGCGAATACGAGCACAGCTATCATAAGAGCAAAAAAGACCGCGTTTTGCCACAAAGGCCTGGGAACTTTTACTTCAGGCATCTGCATCGCCCTTTCCGCTTTCTGAGCTTCCTCTTTCCGGTAAATAAAATGCATTATGAGGCCTATTATAATACTAAAAAGAACAGCTCCAATAGCCCTCGCGATACCAAGCTCAGGTCCGAGAACGCGCGCAGTAAGAATAATGGCCAGAATGTTTATTGCCGGGCCCGAATAAAGAAAAGCGGTTGCAGGCCCCAGGCCTGCCCCCATCCTGTAAATCCCGGCAAAGAGAGGCAATACAGTACATGAACAAACGGCAAGGACAGTACCAGAAACAGATGATACACCGTAAGCAAGTACTTTATTGGCCGCAGGCCCAAGATATTTCATAACCGACGATTCGCTTATAAAGACAGCTATAGCGCCTGCAATAAAAAGAGCAGGCACCAGACAAAGCAATACATGTTCCTGTGCGTAAGACTTTGCCAGATAAAAAGCTTCCAGTATTGCATTATCAAACCGCGGTATCCCTACAGGAAGGTAAAAAAAGATTAAAAACCCGCCAATAACCCATAGTAATGTCTTCCATTCACTCTTTAAGTTCATTAGAATTCCTTATAATTTGTAACTTCCTTTATATGATAATTTGCCAAAATAACCAAATAATAGATAAATAAAAAAGCGTTATCTTAATTTACATGAAGACAGAACATTAAGCTGATCATTTGCTTTTGTTTCCAGGACTTCTTCAATGCAGCCTATGAAATCCAAAATACACGGACAGCGAAGATGATAATATATTGACGTTCCTTTTCTTTCATCAGTAACCAGTCCGGAATTTTTCAATATGCTGAGATGCTTGGAAACTGTAGAAGTATCAGAACCGATCATCTCAGTAAGTTCACTGACATTCCGATCCTGGTCCTTTAATTCTTCAATAATAAACAAACGGCTCGGATGAGCCATAGCTTTGATTATCGAGGCTCTGGCCTCATATAAAGATTGAAGTTGTGTATCCATTTATTCTTTTCCTATTTGGCAATATAGCCAAATATATTCAAACTGTCAAGAATTATTGCTAAATTTTTTAATTACAACCGGGCCGGAATCCGCACTTCCTGAAAAGACATAATACAATATCTTTTTAACGTATTAATGTCCCTCTTTTTTTATTGACAGTTTTCAAGATTCATTCTTATACTCTTGAAAAAATTCAATAACCGTCAGCTAATACTGATAATACAAGAATACATGCAGCTAAAAGCATTAACAACTCTAAAGATATTCTAAACGGAGCCCCATATGAAAAAGATAATTTATGTATTCAGTATTTTGTTAATTGTCTCCTGTATTACTGTTCCGGGTTACCCGCAGGGCAATGATCCCGTCACTTGCACTGAAAAATACGGCACTGGTGACACTATATTAAACCTTGCAACAGGCAGTCCCGGAGAACTGGGTCTGCTTAAGGAACTCGCACTGGCCTTTAATAAAAAATACAGTTCTTCCATTTGCTGGGTCAAGGCAGGCTCCGGCGAGTCCTTGAAGCTATTAAAGGATAAAAGAGTAGAAATTATAATGGTCCACGCTCCGGATGCTGAGAAAGCGGCAGTAAAGGAAGGATGGGCCGGATCCAGGACTCTTATCGGTTCCAACGAATTTTATATTGTTGGCCCTGGAAATGACCCCGCAGGTATCAGGAATGCTAAGTCTGCAGTTGATGCGTATAAAAAAATCGCGTCATCACAGTCCATATTCCTGTCAAGAGGAGATAACTCAGGTACACATAAAAAAGAACTCTCTATCTGGAAATCTTCGGGTATTACTCCTGAAGGAAAATGGTATGTGGTTACAAAAGATTTTATGATGGCCACCTTGAAGAAGGCCGACGATTTGAAAGGATACTTTATGTCAGACAGCAGTACATGGGTTACAGTTAAGAATGGCGTGAAAAATTTAACAGTTCTTTACAAAGGCGACCCTGTACTCATAAATACCTATCACGCTTTATGTCAGCCGGAGTATAATAATAAGAAATATAAAATTTCAAAGGAATTTATAAATTTTCTGTCAGGCGGAGAAGGCCAGTTAATTATAACAGATTACGGTAAATCAGAATTCGGAGAAGCAATGTATAACAATGCTGAAGCTTCTAAAAAATATGTTCACTGATAATCAATACCCGGTGTTCGTATATGATTAATCTAATACCGGGTAAATGAATATACTGCTATTCCGTGGAATGAATGATTTTACCTGATTGATTGAAGTCATAATTCCCGAGAGGCTCAACCTTCTTTCTGAAATCTTTCGTATTGAGAGCATCAATAAATGCCTGAACCCCTTTCTGGAAATATGTATCGTGAGTGAGTACCATGTCAAAACTCTCTCTCAAAATCGGAACAAATGGAAGACCGAACAGCTTTGCAATTGCCACGCTTCCTACTCCTACATTAGCAGTTCCTGAAAGAATAGCTAATCCGACCTCAATATGCGTGAAAACGTCCCTTTCATAACCGGCGACAGATTTGGGATCAATTCCGTTTTTTTTCAGATTATAATCTATCAGTAACCTTATCCCGGAGCCTTCCTGACGATTAACAAAGCGGACACCCTCCTGGGTAAGATCATTAAAACCGCTTATCTTTGGTTTCAGATCATGTGACATGATAAAGCCCACTTCCCTGAAAAAAAGATGTACGACTGCAATCTTTCTGCCGGGTAAATACTTTTCCAGGTAGGGAATATTATATTCCCCGGTCTCGAAATCGAGAAGATGGCAATAGGCGATATCAATTTGATCTTCATTCAGCAGGCGGAGTCCATTGATACTGCCTGTACTGCTTGTAAAAATATTATGGCCCGGGTGTACTTTTTGCATGAAAGAAAACAGTACATCCAGATTGGGGTCATTACTACCAGCCGAAAGAATAATTTTTTCAGATCGTCTCTTTGCTTTTTGCGGTATTTTATTCTCCAGGCTGTTCTCAGCCATGCGGGTTATATATTCGTCAATAAGGTGTTTTGGAAAAATCCATTTCCCAGTCACCCTTGTGCAAGGGAGCCGTCCGGCTTTAATGAGCGCATATACCTGTTTTTCATGTATATCCAGATAGTCTGCGACTTCTTTTGTATTCATCAGGTCTTCCGACATCTATTTCTCCTGAAAAAATAAAATACATTCCCTATGAATTTCTATACATTTAGGTATTCGTTAAGTCAATAAAAAAAGATTCAGCCATAAAATCAGGATATCCTTCCCCTGCGTTAAACAATCATTTATAACGAATGATAATCCCGTTTACCCTTATAATATCAACCGTTCCCAGTATCCAGTACTGGCGTTCATGCCATACTTTTACTTCTATTAAATTATCCCCTCCTGACCTGATTATTATATTATCAATGGCTTCATTTATTCCAGGTTCCGGGGTAACTGGAATAAACCAGAAAAGTTTAAAACTACTGGTTGCCAGTTCCGTAGAACTGATTATGGTGTATTCTCCTGTCGAGATTGGGCGTGCATTTGGCTCAACCCCCTTTACATGTGTTTTTATGCTAAGACAACCCGGAAATAATAAAAATATCAACATTACAAATAATACAATCCATTGCAATATCTGAGAACACATGCTTTTATTGCAAAACATATAAATATTTATTTTTATTATTTTTATTATTTTCATTATTGTACTTTATTTACTAATTTTACCGCTTCTCCTTCAATTGTAACAGTTGTCTTTCCCCAGATTATAAACCAGTAGTTATTTTCATAGCATTTGATATTGATGAGTGCATCTGCATTATGAACAGCAAGTGCGTTATCTATAGCCTGTTGTATGTCCGGTTTGCCTATCATATACAATCCAAGAATAGAAGATCCCTGAAAAGAAAAGAAATCGCTTTTCCCTTCAACCCTGCCGAAATTTTCAATAATGGATTTATTATTAAGCGGCGTATTTGAAGATGTAAGACATACCGGACTAGTGGTAATGCATGAAGAAATACCTGCAATACCTGCAAGTAAAATCAAGGGAATAAATGTGTCTCGTAACAAACGCATTATTAACTCCTATTAAACTGCATATAAAATAGTCTGAACTATAACTAACAAGATTAAAGGATTATCATGTAAATCACGGTTAAAATTTAACCTCTACACCGAAATTCGGTAAAAAAGAAAATCCTTCACCTTCAATATTTTTCGGATTCCGTCCTTCTTCGTAAGGATGATTGTAATACCATTTATGATTATCCACCGGCTTCTTCATTAAAACATTGATCCCTTCTATGTACCAGCTGATATAGCCCCATGAATGTATGATCTTATAGGTGTAACGAACGTCTAGCGTGTAATGGGGCGGAAAATATTTTGAGTTTCTTTCCCCAGTAACCGGATAATAACGATGCTCTCCCGGATATAACAATGCGTAATTTTCGTCCTCACGACCGTCAACATAAGGCGTATACGGGAAGGACGAATAATATTGAAAACGACCGCTTATAGTATGATTACCGAATTTATAACCTGTAATGAGTTTCAGGCAGTGACGCTGTTCGAATTCCGAGGTAATCCATTTATCCCCGTACGGATCACCTATTCCATTTTCAGGGACTCCGGCATACCCCGACTCGGTCGGCAGTCCTGTTTTCATCATTGACCTTGTATATGTATAACTTAACCAGCCGAACAATCCGTTGCGGTTTTCGTTTGCATCTTTCTGAATCATTATTTCAAGTCCATAAGCTTTTATCTTGCCGGAACTGAGCCCCTGCATAAATGTGCCGTCAGATTCATAATGAGGATAGGCTTGTGGTTTATCATAATAATAATTATTGAAACCTTCGATCTTAATACTGTATAAACTTATTCCCTGTTCAATACTGAGAGCCGTATGCCATGCTTTTTCCGGTTCAACTCTTTCGCTTAACTTGGATACATCCGGATTACTATTGAATATAAACGGATTTGTCTGAAAGAAATAGCTGTAATGCCCTCCTGCCGCAGAAAGAGTTGTATCCGTTTCGAATTTATAACTCAGCATAATCCTCGGATCAAAAGTAGCTGTTCTCATTCTTTGCAGGTATTCTGACCGTATCCCCGGTATAGCAGTAAAACCGAAATAAGTAAATTTATTTTCCAAATAACCACCGTAAAGATGATTAGTAATTTTCTCATCCAAAGGATATACATAGAACAGGCTTTCATCCGAAATATTAAAAGAATCAATAGTTCCTGTAGGGAGCAATGCTTTTCCTGTTGCAGTAAAATAGAAGAATGTATATTCAAGCGCTCCTCTAAGCTCTGCATGCCCATCCAGCCATTTTATCCAAGCTTTATCTTTAAGGCCGAATACCCAGGGCTTGTAATGCCCGTTTAAATCCTTTGCCCAGGAAGCTACTCCTTCTGACCCGAAATTTACATAAAAATAAGTATCCGGAAGACTGCTGTAGGCGATTATCCTGTTGCTGAAATCACGTGAAAAATTAGAATCAAAATATAAACCCTGGTTATGTGATATCACATCAGACTGGAACTGTGCATCAGCAAGCAAAGGATCATCCCCTTTATCAAGGTTATCCTTTTTCACCAGGAATCTTATAAAATCCTTATGACCGAATAAAAACAATGTACCGGAATGAACCTTATTGAAATGATATTTAATTTTTAGCTGGTAATCCCAGTATTCAGGAGAAAAAGGAACCTCATCTCCAGTTATCAGCTCTGCGGCCTTGATCCCCAGAGTAATATAACCATATCTTCCTGACGCAATAACATAGCCTACATTTTGGACATCATCTTCAGCCTGTAAGTTCGAAGGTGTATCAAGAGAAATCCTGCCG
>CAZVYR010000176.1:6025-8054 GCA_964631555.1 uncultured Leptospirales bacterium | reverse complement strand
TTTCAATATTCATACTCCCTGTGCCGATCTTAATTTCGCTTAATTTTCTGGATTTCACTTATCTGTGGTTTTTTGTTCTGATTTATACTATTGCTTTATTAAATATATTTGTTCCCGGCATTTATTTAATGCAGTCAAAAGTAAAAGCATATAAGAAAATAATCTATTTTCTGACTACATTGATTGTTATCCCCTTGTTAATCATTATACATATGTATTTTAATATTCCATTAAATAATGACCTGTATGTAACTCAAACAACGGGGTTTGAAAATCTAAGTCGTATTAATTTTAATTCCGATTACACTGACATAGAATGTAAAGTATATATAAACGGAATAAAAACGTTTTTTGCTAATGACCCGGGTATAAGAAATATGAAGCGTACTATCGCACCTGCAATACTTTTCACTAATAATATAAATGATCAAATTCTTATTATTGATGGTAACCGGAAATTTTTCAGAAATCCGGTCATTACTCTTTTAAAAAACGTTACCACACTTGATTATTTACCAGAACGGAAAATAGATTATAAAAGGTTATCTTTATCCGGTGATCAGAATTATCTTCTTGAACAATCAAATATTCTTTCCTATCTGCATAAAAGAAACGCGCTCAATAAAATGATAATCGATATTCCTAATCTTTACGATCAGACTTTAAATCCATTCAGGTTTTCAGGGGAGTATTATTCTATTATTAAATCCCGTTTAACTTCCAACGGTATATTCGCTCAAATATTTGATACTGAAAATTGCAGAGATGTGTTTGCAGAGAGTGCGCTTTATAATTTTAAACATTCTTTTAAACAGATCATCGGTTTTTATTTCCCGGGATACCTGGTAATCATGGCTACAGACAATGATTCCGCACTGAAAATCGGTATGGATAATATTCAGCATTTTAACGATGTGTTAAATAAAACAACGGATTTAAAAAAAATATTTTTAAATGAGATGCATTTATTGTCTAATATTATATTTACTGATATAGATAAATTCAATAACTCAGTAAATAAAATCGATATAGATCCGTTCTATTTTTTCAGTGCACCTAAAAAATATAATATTAATAAAGATGCTATGGATGCCTATGAGGATGATAATTCAAAATTCCTTGACCTTATCAATGAAAGTTCCACTAATTCATATTTTGACTATTCGATGAAAAGGGAACTCGCAATAAATAATCTGTTCCTTTCTGAAATTAAAAAAACCGAGTTATTCGAAGTAAGTAGGAATTATGAAAATGAGTCTGAGCAACTGGTTAAACTCAGAAAGCAATCCGAATATAAACCTGATCTGAGAAAATATATTTCAGACATCTTAGCGTATAAAGAAAAATACTATTATGATGCCGCGTTAAAATTTGAAAAAAATAAAAAGTGGGAAGATTCCAGGAAGTTATATAAAGCAATACTCACTATCAATAAGAATAATTTTGAAGCGAATTACAGACTTGGTATTCTGAGCATAGTACTTCAGGATCTCAATTCCGCGTTCGAATACCTGCAATACGCTATGCAGCTAAATAAAAATGATCCTAAAGTACTTTATCAAATGGGCGTGCTTCTTTTTTCAAACGGTAGACCCGGAGAAGCTCTGGAATACCTGGAAAAAGCGCTGGCATTAAAGGAAAGAAGCGCATCTCTTTTCTATTACATGGGATTGAGTCATGAGGAATTAGGGAATCTTTCTACGGCAAAGTCATATTATAATCAGGCTTTAATGATTGATCCGAATGACAAAAATATTATTTCCAGCCTTGAGCGAATTAAAGAAAAAAATAATTTAAAACAAAATCAATCGTCAATTCAGGATAAAAAAACCAGCCATTCCGAAGTAGAGCAGGGGGAAGAACTACCGCTCCCGGTTAGTGAAAACGCGATAAACGTAAGAATTGAAGAAGAAAAGAATTCGAAATCTCTTCAGGAAGAAAACAAAGAAAGAATAATTAAGATGGTCAAAACATCTACTACTATTGCCGTATTAGGCGGATTAGCTCTTTTCCTCTATGGGATGAAAGT
>CAZVYR010000176.1:0-5925 GCA_964631555.1 uncultured Leptospirales bacterium | reverse complement strand
CTACTACTATTGCCGTATTAGGCGGATTAGCTCTTTTCCTCTATGGGATGAAAGTCATGAGCGAATCCCTCCAGGTTGCTACCGGAGACGGCTTAAGATCAATCCTCCGTAAAATAACCAGTAACAGAATAACGGGATTGCTGACCGGATTCACGATAACTGGTCTGATCCAATCTTCCAGCGCAACTACTGTAATGCTTGTAAGTTTTGTCAATGCAGGTCTGATCAGCCTGGAACAATCTATCGGCATAATATTCGGTGCAAATATAGGTACAACTGTTACGGCATGGTTAGTAGCATTACTTGGGTTTAAAGTTAAAATTACTTCTTTTTGTCTTCCGGCTATTGCTGTTGGATTTTCCATGAGATTTTTAAATTTCGAAAAAATCAAATACTGGGGTGAAGTTTTTATTGGTTTCGGGTTGCTATTCCTCGGATTAAGTTTCATGAGTTCCGCTGTTAGTGATCTTAGCGGATCAAAAGAAGTGATGCATTATATGTCCATGTATAGAGCCGACAATTTCATAAGTACTGTCATTGTTATTCTGATTGCAACAGCCGTTACTATGCTGATCCAGTCATCAAGCGCAACTATGGCTATGACCATGACTCTTGCAGTAAATGGTTTGATAGATTTTCACACCGCGTGCGGATTGATACTTGGAGAGAACATTGGTACAACGATTACAGCGAATATAGCTTCTATCGGAACCTCGGTTTCAGCTAAAAGAACTGCACGCGTTCATATGCTGTTTAATCTTTTAGGAATTGTATGGATACTACTTGTTTTTAACGTATTTCTAAAATTCATC
The DNA here is from genome assembly GCA_964631555.1 of uncultured Leptospirales bacterium. Classification (GTDB taxonomy): domain Bacteria; phylum Spirochaetota; class UBA4802; order UBA4802; family JAFGDQ01; genus CAZVYR01. The sequence goes on along the minus strand of CAZVYR010000176.1, from coordinate 5,113 downwards.
GACTGGATAGTACCTGGCGATGTTAATAAATTAAGTACAATTCCGGATCATATGGCGGCATTTCATACATCTTTTAACGTTATCAACGCTATTCTTTTCCTGCCATTTGTAAAATACCTGGCATGGATCGTCAAAAAAATTGTACCGGAAAAAAATAAAAAAGACATTGAAGAGCATCACCTTAAATATATTTCCACATCTCTCCTTTCAACGCCTTCTATTAATATTAATCAAACTTGGCTTGAAATCAAACATATGACGGAAATTGTCAAAGAGATGTTTGACCAGGCTATGAATGTATTTGAAAGCCCTGACGTAAAACTCTGGAAGACTGTCGAAGATATACAGTTAAAAGAAAACCGTGTTGACATACTGGAAAAGGAAATATCAACTTTTTTAGTCAAGATATCTCAGAATCAAATATCAACAGAAGAGAGTCATGAAATATCAACTATGCTTCATATTGTTAATGAACTTGAGAGGATAGGTGATCATTGCGAAAGCCTATTAAAACTAATAAGAAAAAAATACGATTCAAAAATAACGTTTACTAACGAAGCTATCACGGCTATTGAAGAAATCTCCGGGAAAGCAAGAGAATTTATCAGCCTCCTGGTAAAAAATATTGCACCGCCACATAAAAATATATTGTCTATTTCAAATGTTATAGAAAATCGCATTGATGAACTTCGCAAAGAAGCAAAAAAACAGCATATTGAAAGGATTACAAATGATCAATGTAATGTTGTTGATGGACTTCTATTTATCGACATGCTTAACAGTTTTGAAAAAATAGGCGATCATGCCTACAATGTTGCTGAAGGTATTTCAGGGGTCAGGATTTTCTAATATGTTAACAATAATAATACCACAATTCATTAAATACACAAATCTTCTTATAAGAATTAATATTTTAAAAGATCTGTTTTACTGTTTTTTATTGTTTGTATGGAATTTACTCCTGACTGTTGGTCGGGATGGACTTCTAACAAACAAATAAACAAATCGGAGCTCTCCATTGAAGCCCTATACTATCTTCCCTTCTGTATATGACTACATGCTGAAACATGTAGACTATGAGCGCTGGTATTGTTATTTACGGGAATTAATGTTAAGATATATTGATAATCCTCGGAAAATACTGGAGTTAGGATGTGGAACAGGAAAATTTGGGGCAAAATTTTCAAAAGATAATTATTTAATATTCGGGATGGATAAGTCAATAGAGATGTTAAAAATAGCAAGGCTCAGAGCATATAAAAATTTTGCAATCTTTTGTGCTGATATGATGGAATTCAGCTTATCACAGAAGTTTGATTTTATCTTTTCAGTACATGATACTATGAATTATTTCTTAAAATACAATGAACTTAGAAAAGTATTCAAATCTGTCAGACAGATAATGCACGAGGACAGTATATTTATGTTTGACTTAACTACTGAGTATAATATAAAAAAATATTTTTATAATAATAAATCAGAATATAAAATAAATGACCTCATAGTTGAATGGGAAAATGAGTATGACGAAGTAAACAAAATTATTTATTCTATTCTTACATTTAAAAATGATGGTAATATCAGGTCCGAAATACATGAACAGAAACTATATTCTATTGACGAAATAAAAATCCTGCTTGAGCAGGAAAGAATGAAGATAGTCAATATCTTTAGCGATTATACTTTCAATCCGATCAATGAAGAAACTGTAATGATAAACTTCGTAACAAAGATATTATAAAAAGTTGAGTTTACCAACAATCACGGTATGAACAGAGATATTTTTGATATGTATTAGCAGGCTTCTTCGCTTTTTATTAACCAGGAAAGAATCAGTTTATTCCTTTTAGCGGATTAAAAATACACATCTCGTGAAAACTGACTTTATAAATACTGTTATCCTTACCAGGCTCATTTTCCATTACAGTAATCTGCTGCTGATAGCTTGGACCCATTGGGAAAACCATGACACCTTTTTCTTTTAAATGCGGTATTAGAAATAGCGGACGTTGTGAAGATGCTGCAAAGATAATAATTCTGTCAAATACACCAGGTAAATCATCAAATTCGGTTATATCTCCTGTCATAAACCTTACATTGGTTATCTTTAGCTTTGCAAGCTTCTCCTTTGCGGTCAGCGCAAGATTCTCATAAAAATCGACTGTTACTACTTCACTAACCAGCTTTGATAATATCGCAGTTGAATATCCGGAACCGGTACCTATCTCAAGGACCCTGCTGTTCTTATCCGGACAAAGATAGTTTATCATCTTTGCCAGCGTAATTGCAGGATCGCCCTTTTCTCCATAACCGATAGGAATCGGTTCATTAGAATAATAGTAACTCTTGAATATCTGATCAAAAAATACATTCTGATCTATCTTGTCAAAAGCATCTATTACTTTCTTTTGAATGCCTTCCTTCTTTAAAGAAGAAAGAAAATCTTTTTTCCTGTTAGCCATTGACCTTATATTATTTATTCTATGAACTGTAATAGATAAGTAAAGAAATAATCTGACACTAAGATTATCATGGAAGATTTAACAACTGCCTGTATCGCAGACTTCCCGACTCCTTCCGCGCCACCGACTGTCTTAAATCCCTGGTAGCTGGAAATAATCGCTATTTCTATACCAAAGAAAAAAGATTTCATAATACCGGATAAAAAATCCATTAAAGAAAGATAATTAAAAATATTCTCGAAATATTTGTCAACAGTAATACCTAAAACAAAAAGTGCAATAAATGCTCCACCCATAATCCCGACAACATCTGTAACTATTGTCAATGCGGGAGTCATAATAAAACATGCAAGAAATCTTGGTACAGACAAATACTGGACAGGATTAGCTCTTAAAGTAATCAGCGCGTCAATTTGTTCAGTTACTTTCATGGTACCAATCTCAGCAGCTATAGCGGAACCCACCCTTCCCGCAAGAAGGAGTGCGGTTAATACCGGGCAAAGCTCTCTCAACATCGATATTGAAACAGCACTACCAATAAATATTGAAGACCCGGACATTAGTTTATCCATAGCGCTGCCTATCTGAAGCGCCATTACCATACCTGTAAAGAAAAGTGTGATGGAGGTAACGGGTAAAGACTTGTACCCGATTTCCAGCATCTGAAGAATTACATTTTTAAAATCAAAGGGCGGACGGAAAGTCCATTTCAAAGTTTCTTTAAAAAATACCAGGTGACCGCCAATTTCTTCAAAAACAGGTACAAAAAAACTCTTCTTCTCAGTTGAGTTCATTATTAATTAATAATACCCTCTTGTTTGGAATTCATACCATCAGGGTTATGAAGTTTATCAAGATTTCCGAATCTTGTATGCTGCTCCCAGAATAATAAATCCACACTTCCGATAGGCCCATTTCTCTGTTTCGCAATCATCACCTCAGCGATTCCTTTTTTATCTGTATCAGGATTCACTTTATCCTCTCGATAAATAAAAAGCACTATATCCGCATCCTGCTCAATCGCACCGGATTCCCGAAGGTCGGATAGCTGAGGTTTCTGATTAGTCCTGGTCTCCACTGCCCTGGAAAGCTGTGATATTGCAATTACGGGAACGGTTAGTTCTCTAGCTATCTGTTTTAATGACCTGGTTATTTCAGCAACTTGTAAATGCCTGTCAAGACCACGGGTACCGGTAATAAGCTGCAGGTAATCTACTATTATAACTCCAAGCTTCCCGATTTGCTGAGCCATTCTTCTCGACTTTGTTCTTACCTGGAAAACATTTACATTTGGTGTATCATCGATATACATAGGACTTTCAACTAAACGCTCGGATACTTCCGTCAACTTTCTCAATTCGTCCGAATTAAACCTGCCGGTTCTGACTTTCTGCGAATCTATCATGGATTCAATACACAATAATCTCATTCCCAGTTGAGTTGCAGGCATCTCAAGAGAAAAAAACAAGACAGGCATTTTCTCTTTTAAAGCAATATGATTAGCAATATTTAAAGCGAGGGAAGTTTTCCCCATCGAAGGCCTTGCAGCCAGAATTATAAGCTCGGATTCATGTAGACCGGTTAAAATAAAATCAAGATCATTAAAACCTGTAGCTATTCCGGTAATAGGTTTTTTTGCTTCATATACAACATGAATATCCCTCATGGTATTCTCCATGACGGATTCAATATTGAGAAAATCAGAAGTAACTCTTCTTTCAGTTACTTTGAATATATCGCTTTCCACCTCATCGATCAACTCTTCCGTATCCCTTGACTTATCATAACACTTTTCTATTACTTTTGTGGATACCTGAATTACTTTTCTTCGAAGGCTTAATTCCTTTATTCTATACGCATAATATTCCGCGTTTGCCGAAGTCGAAACACTTCGATAAAGCTCAAGGAGCATAGGATCTCCACCGATAGATTCAAACATATTTTTATCGGAAAGCTTCTGTTTTAATGTCAGAAGATCTATCGGCGAATTTTTTCTTTCCAACTCCAATATTGCTTCAAATATTACTCTATGTTTATCCAGATAAAAATCATCTGCCTCAAGTATGCTTATAATTTTAATAAGCGCATCTTTACTTAACAGAATTGAAGCAAGACAGGAAGCCTCAGCCTCAAGGTCCTGAGGTGGCAGATTTTCATTTAACATGAATCAGCCTTTTTCAACAATTACTTTTATCTCTGCAGTTAGTCCGGCATCAAGCTTAAGCGGTATAACATAATCACCAACTTGCTTAATTGGTTCATCCTGAATAATTTTTCTTTTATCGATCTCAAACCCAAGTTCTTTAAGCTTTTTAGCAATATCAATAGGCGTAACAGCTCCAAAAAGCTTTCCTTCTTCACCGGCATTTGCGGCAATCTTAACTTCTAAATCTTTCAAAGACTCAAATAATTTTTCACTATGTTTTCTTCGCTTGGCCTTCTTAATTTTTATTAGCTTTTCCTGATGTTGAAGTATCTTTTTACTGGCCTCATTTGCTAATATTACCAAATTGCGAGGCAAAAGATAATTTCTTGCATACCCGTCCGAAACATCCCTGATATCACCAGCCTCACCCAGATTCTGAATGTCCTTTTGAAGGATTACTTTCATTACCATCTCCATTCAATATATAAATTTATTATTTTAATAA
>CAZVYR010000175.1:0-8055 GCA_964631555.1 uncultured Leptospirales bacterium | reverse complement strand
GCCCTTAATTATTTTCATATAACTGTTAATAATAAAGTTATTGCGGATATAGGCTCGTCCACAGGCGGTTTTACTGATTGTATGCTTCAGAACGGCGCTTCCAGGATTTATTGTATTGACGTCGGCTACGGGATACTGGATCATAAGCTCAGGACCGATCCCAGGGTCGTTGTAAAAGAGAGAACAAACGTAAAAAATCTGCGTATTGATGACTTCCGTGATACAATTGAATTTATTACTATTGATCTTTCTTTTATCTCAGTATTAAAGATACCTGATATATTAAAACAAATATTTTATCCGGCTGAAGGGATAATGCTTATTAAACCGCAATTTGAGGCTGCGGAAGCTGAACACGTAAAGGGAGTTGTTAAAGAAAAAGCGATCCATGTCAATATTCTGACAAGGGTAATTGAAAAATTAAATAAAAACGGAATAGTATTTAATGGTGTTCATTATTCGCCGATAAAAGGGCCGGCTGGCAATATTGAATTTTTACTCTATTTTAAAATAGAAAATAATCCCGGGCCCGGAACACCGGGAAAAGAAATAGAATTGCTTATTGAGTCAGTTGTCGGTGAAGCACATGAAGTCCTGAACATCGCTTAGATAGTGTCCTTAAAAAAACCCGTTAAGCCGGAATAATAATAACCATTATGAAAACCATTTTTTTTGACAGGGACGGTACCTTAAATATTGACAATAAGGGTTATATCAATGACCCTAAAGAAATGCATTTATATCAGTCCGCATCAGAAGTCCTGAAATACCTTAAACTTCTGGAATATAAAATATTCATTATCTCAAACCAGTCAGGTATCGGCCGCGGATTAATACAGCCTAATGCATATAGAAAAGTAAACAATAAATTTCTTACACTTGCAGGCGGTTATAATACAATAGACGATGTTCTTTATTGTCTGCATTCACCAGACCAGGGATGCCAGTGCAGAAAACCCAAGACACTCCTTATCGATATAATAAAAGAACATTATAAAATTAACCTAAATAAATCATATTTTATCGGCGATAAACTCACAGACATTTCCTGCGGAAAGGAAGCCGGATTAAAGACCATTATGCTAATCCCGGAAGAGCAAGAATTAAAGAATGATACTGCTAATGAAGATTTGAAAATCGAAGCTGATATATATATCCATTCAATTGAAGATATTTTAAATTTAATAAATGAATAGACCGTGTGACTATTTGCTGCCTGTTTCGCTGCATTTCTTTTTACTGCGGGATATAATCTTTTCCCGGAGATTAATTACCGCACTGAGCTTTTCTTTTGATGCACTCTGATCCCCGCCTATGATCTCAGCCATGTTTAAAAGCCTCATGCTGTTTTTTATCTTCCCCAGTTCCGTCTCGTACTCCGGTAACTCATTACAATTTATATTGCCCTGAATAGTAAAATTATTATTATCGTTAATATATTTCTGAGCTATATCCAGATATTCCCGCTCAACATCCCTTTTGATTTCTTTGAATACTTCCGGATCTTTAAGCTGCTTATCTGTTATATTATGAAGATATTCCGGATTATCCTGTAAGATGCGTTTGAGCTCTATCCTGGCATTATGAAGGTCATTCCGGTTGAGATATACGACTAATTCTTCCCACGGGTCCTGCAGGAAGGTTCCACCAACCAGCAGGCCTAATAGAAAAGAAGTAATGATCCCGGACAGGGCAAAGCCTGTGCTTATTTTTTTCCTGAACCTGTAAATTAAGGAGATAACCGGGATTACAATAAAAAAGATAAAATATATAGCATTAGTCATTGTTATTACGGTTTGGTCTTAAGCCTTGCCCTGTCTCTCTGGCTTTCAAAGCCAAGCTCAATTAACCTGTCTATAAGCTTACTGTAGGGGAGATCTGTTTTCTCCCATAATTTCGGATACATACTGATACTGGTAAACCCGGGCAGTGTGTTTATTTCATTCAGATAAAAATTGCCGGATTTCTTTTCAAGGAAGAAGTCGATCCGTGCCATCCCGTTACAGCAAAGTATGCTGTATGCCTCAAGCGCTGTTTTCCTTATTGATTCGGCTGTCTTATTATCTATGTCTGCGGGTATCAGCAGTTCAGCTCCTTCATGATCAATATACTTGGCATTATATGAGTAGAATTCGTGTTTTGGTATAATCTGTCCTGTTATCGCAGCCTCAGGTTTTGCATTGCCCAGTACTGAACACTCCACTTCGTAACAGTCGATCCCTTTTTCTATCAATATCTTATTATCGAATAAAAACGCGTTTGAAACAGCTTCAGGCAATTCTTTCCTGTCCTTCACTTTAGAAATGCCTATGGAAGAACCTGTCGCGTTAGGTTTTACGAACAACGGAATGCCAAGTGAGTCAATGGCATTCGAAATTATATTTCCGGAATTGTCTTCCCATTCGGAACGGTGAAAAGAAATCCATGGTACAACTGGGATATTTGCAAGCTTTAAAAGTCTCTTTGATACATCCTTATCCATCGCAATTGCCGAGCCTGTCAGGCCGGCGCCCGCGTAAGGTACATTGGCAAGCTCAAGCAGACCCTGTAGTCTGCCGTCCTCGCAGTTGCTGCCGTGAACCATTGGAAGAACAAAATCCACTTGAATAACACGGTTGTTGTCGAGATTGTGCAGATATAAACAGTTATTGTCGCTGAAATGATTGACCAGCCAGTTCCCGGTCTTCCTGAGAGCAAGAATCCTGCCAAAGCTTGCATCATCCAATATTTCCGCTTTATCCTGTACATGCCATTTCCCGTCCCTGTCAATCCCGATCAGGATTATATCATATTTATCCTTGTCAATGGCTGAATACACCGATGCAGCAGAGCAGAGAGACACATCATGCTCGCTGGATTTGCCGCCGTATAATAAACCGATCTTAATCATCCGGCCCGTCCTTCAGTCTTCAAGAAATTCTTTATGAATTACTTTTATGGCAAGCTCCGCGTAAAGACTGTCAATAACGCATGATATCCCAATCTCGGAAGTGGAGATCATCTCAATGTTTATGTTATGTGCCGCCAGGGCATTGAACATCCTGCTTGCAACTCCATATGAGGATAGCATTCCAAGTCCTACAGCAGAGACAATGGCAATGTCCTGCTTATGATCAACACTTGTAGCAGAGAGCTCCTGTTTTAACTTTTCACATACCTTGAGAGCTTTTTCAAGGTCGCTGTTTAAAACAGTAAATGAAATAGAAGCTTTATCATCATGACCTGTGGATTGAACTATCATGTTAACATATAATTTATTCGCTGCAAGTTCCTGGAATACGTCAGCAGCAATTCCCGGCCTGTCCGGTATATCTCTTATAGTAATTTTTGATTCGTCTTTTTTTGAAGTGACCCCGCTGATCACAAATTTTTCCATTATTTCCTCCCTGGGCATAACAATTGTGCCTTCGTCATAATTAAAACTTGATCTTACATGCAGCCTGACATTATATTTCTTTGCGAATTCCACTGACCTGGAATGCAAAACCTTTGCTCCGAGCCTCGCCAGCTCAAGCATTTCATCATAGCTGATCTCTTTCAATTTCAAAGGATGCGGTACTATTCTGGGATCAGCAGTATATACACCGTCAACGTCCGTATAAATTTCGCAGTCCCTGGATTTAAGAACAGCAGCCAGCGCCACAGCGGAAGTATCTGAACCGCCTCTACCGAGAGTGGTTATGTTTTCATTTTCATCGATCCCCTGAAAACCCGCGACAATAACGACCTTATTCTGGTTTAATGACGCTATAATCTTGTCGGTGGATATGGAAACTATTCTGGCATTCGCGAAATTGCCGTCAGTAATCACTTTGATCTGTGAACCTGTATAGGAAATAGCGTCAATCCCAATGTCGTGCAGGGACATTGCCAGAAGTGAAATGGAAACCTGTTCTCCAGTGGAAAGCAGCATATCCATTTCCCGTTTATCAGGATTTTCGGTAATACTCCTGACCAGTTCAACGAGCGAGTCCGTTGACTTACCCATAGCTGAAACAACCACAACAACTGAATAATTCTTTTCAACGTAGCTTTTAATCCTGGCAGCTACCGCTTTGATCCTTTCCGGCGAGCCCACCGAAGTGCCGCCGTATTTTTGTACTATTATTTTCATAGGCTGTTTTGTTTTATTTTATAAAATTTATCGATTAATATATATACATTTATTTATAAGATGTTTCCATCATGTTCCATAATACCGGCTAAAGCCGGTATTTAGTCGCTTCCTCTCCGTTTCAAAACCCTATTTAAAGGAATTCCGGGAAAAACAAGTAATTTTTTCTTTTCAGAGTAAATTTTATAGAAAAAGTAAATAAGGATGAGTTTCCCGATAGACAGTTTATGGAATAACTGTAATTTCCTGCCCAATGTCGTCTTCGGTCAAAGTGACATTGCCGCGATGGGAATGATAATCCGACGGAAGGTCTCCTGCTGGTATACCACTTATTTGTTCCGATTCATATATCTTATAAGTTTCGCCTACAGGCACATTCGTCAGAGTATAATTGCCGCTGCTGTCCGCGCAAGTAACAATAGAGGGTATTTTAAATTCATTCAGTCCGTCATTATAGTCATCCCAGTCAGTAGCGTATGCCCCGGAATCAACACATGGAACAAAATTATTGTCGTAATAATCTTTATATGTTTCATACTGCAAATAATAATCAAGCAATGCTTCTATATAGTCATGTTCGTCCTGAGTATCCGGGCTTGCAGGCAAAAGAGGAGCTCTCGGTGGTTTCGGTTCATCGCATGCCGGCCTGGTCCTGTTGGCAACCTCATATTCGCTATAATCATGACTGGACTTAATAGCAATAACATAACGAGCTGAACCATCGGACGTAGTCCCTGTCAGCGTAGCTGTCTTCCCGGGAACATAATACCTGGCAACAGCAAGAAGATTGCCGCCCATAAGGCCTTTTGCAACTTCATTCCTGTCTATATCCCTGAGCCAGTCCGATAGCGCGTAAAAATGTACCAGCTTGTGGACGCCCTTGGAAGTGTCGTATTCATATTCATATTTTTTAATAAAGTTCTTTATTACAAGGCGTATCTCCATAACAGTTTCTTTTCCATCATAGTCAAATACAAAGCCGTCTTCAAACTGTATCTTGAGAGGAAATATCCTGTTAATGTTGTTATAATTCTCTTTCAGATAGTCGCAATATGTTATTGTCTGAAGGAGGTTAAAATTAAGACCGTATGTCTCTTTTTCGTGGAATATGACCTTAAAATCCTGGTCATAATCCCAGGTATTTTCTTCATTTGAATCAAACCCGCTTACCTCGTATATTTTTGCGCTGTTAAATATCATCTTTCTGAAATATATCTTGAGCGTATGCCACAGGAAATCAGGTCTCATATCATCATTTTCATATTTAAATCCCGTATCGTTAAAAAACGGGTCGGTATTGTTAAGGCCCGCGGAATATATTTTCCTGTAATTAGCGAAATACTGGTTATGCTTGCCTGAAGAGATCTTTATTCCTGCAATATCCAGCATAAAACGAGTAGGATTCTCATCATCAGGAGCGCCCGGATCAACATAAACCGAACCGTCTTCAGGAAACGAATACACCCAGTCCCTCGGATTATTTGATTCGTACGTGCCCTTGATAATTACTTTTACCCTGTTCTCTGAAAGTTCGTCAAATAGTGCCTGGTCCCCGCATCCGGGAAACAGGTATAAAATCATTAAAATCAGAGGAATCGATAATATTTTATTATTTATATTTTTCATGCTGTTCATTGTTTTAAATATTAAAATACAGCGTAATGCCTGTGTTAATAACGTGCCCGTTTCTTTCGGCACCTTTTATATGCTGTTCATATAACATTAAATAGTCGATCCTGAGGCCGATATTTACGATCCTGCCTGCAGGGAAAGATCCTTCAACACCGATCATTCCCACAGGATCCCATTGACTGACCCTGTCCGGTGTTATCTTTACATAGCTCCCTCCTGCGCCGGCTTTCAGCTGAAAGATAAGAGGAAGCTTTGCTGGTGAAGGTATTCTGTACAGGATATTCCCGTAAACAGGCCATAATGTAAGACTGTTGACTCCATCCATACCTTTGGGGCCGAAATACTGATAAGAACCTTCAAGACCGATTTTCAGATTAGGCATGGGCGTTGTATATCTGAAAAACAATCCCCCTCCAAGAGCGGTCGCGACATCATCCGCAGTAGTATATACAGGAGTAAGTATACCGAACCATAGACCTATCTGGGGTTTCGCGAAATAATCGATTTGCCTGGTGCGGGCTTGGGCAGGGAGAATAAAAAAAATAAGGAATAAAAATAAAAATGCGGCTGCCCTGCCGGCAAGGCAGGTTGCTGACCGAAGCTTTACTGAGTTTATGTTTAATTCTGTAGTTCTGAAGAGAAATGACATAATTGGAACGAATACCCTTTTCTTCCATCCTGTTGACAGAAAAAATTAGAAATATATTTTTGTTAAATTTATTCAAAGCAATATTTAATATTTGGCCAATGATGTCAATAAAATAATGAGGTTAAAACGCAGATTCCATTTCAGTTAATTCCGGCTCATAGGTAACATGGCTGAGATATAATCCGTGCGCCGGCGCGGTTTTCCCGCTCGCTTTCCTGTCCTTCTTTTCCAGTATATCTATAATATAATCCGGTTCTGTTTTGTTTTTTAACATATCAAGCATTGTTCCGGCAATAATCCTTACCATGTTGTGCAGAAACGCCGTGCCCCTGATTTTGAAAATAATCAGGTCGTTTTTACCGGTAATCAGGAATTCATCGATTCTCCTGACAGTATTTTCCTGTACAGAGGTTTTTTTACAAAAGGAAGCAAAGTCTTTTTCACCTGTTAAAAAAGATGATATTTTTCTAAGGGCATCGATATCGAGTTTGTAATTGACCCACATGGCCCTGTTGAGGGAAAAAGGGCTCCTCCTGGGATGATTGTATATCAGGTATAAATATTCCCTTTGAGTTGCACTGTAACGCGCATGGAAAGTATCGGGTACCAGGTATACATTTCTGACAGCAATCTCTTGGCCGAGAATTCCATTAAGACTTGTGCAGAGCTTCCCGGGATTCATTATCCCGGGAAAATCAAAATGAGCAACCTGTCCTAATGCATGTACTCCCGCGTCCGTTCTTCCTGAGGCAGTGATGCGGATATTTTTTTTAAAAATAATGTGCAGAGCTTTTTCGATTTCGTCCTGTACTGTTCTGCCCTTATTCTGACTCTGCCACCCGTTAAAACCGGTACCATCGTATTGTATTAAAAGAGCTATTCTATTTTTTTGTTCCCACAAGCTGGTACCACTCATCTATCATTGCGTTCATCTTATCATACAGGTTCCTGATCATATCCATAAGGTCTCCGGGTTTTGATTTCGATGATTTCCCGTCCCCAAAGAGTTTGCTTAAATATCTTTTAGTTATTTCGAAATTATGAATTCTTTTTTCAATATCCTTTTCGTTTATGCCGAACTTTACTGTTAAAACCGCGCACATATATAAAATACCTTCATAGCCCCAGTTCTTTTCATAATCCGGGCCTATATGACCGGCATCTTCAAGATTCTCGCCGCCTGACTGCAGGAGGCCGAGAGTATTGTTATAAAATTTATAAGACTTGAGATAGAAGAAATCCGAGAATTTTTTATAAGTATTATTAGATGTCTCTTTTGCCAGGTCATTAAAAAGCCATGCTGCGCGGATAGATGAAACAGCTTTTTTCAGGGTTGGTGCGACATTCTTGTTTCTGCGTCCGTAACAGTCAATAGCGAGCAGGTATGAAGCAGCGCCCAGTACCAGGTCCCTGTCATTTTCAAAGCTCGCGTCCCCGAAATATTTCCTGAGTGAATTCATCCTTGCTTCACTTGCTTCGGAAATATTGACAATCTCATCTCCTGTAAGTTTGTCAAAGTCTTTCGGATACGCAGCATATAAGCATCTCGGACATACAGATAACATATATACAAGAGGGTATATCTTGCCGAACTTCTTGTTATCATCGTAAAGTCTCCGAAGTTCATCTGTGAGTTTCCCTGCTATCAGCCTGCCTCCGC
>CAZVYR010000174.1:0-8067 GCA_964631555.1 uncultured Leptospirales bacterium | reverse complement strand
TGCAGTTTGTCCAACCCATGAGGATTGCTGATTGAATAATCGATCCGGGTAATGACGTCGCCGCCTATTTGAGTCTGTTTGTTTAATCTGGAGTCCACACCAACCTGCTCAAAGGTATTCATATTATACAAATATCCGACAACAGAAGTTGTTCCGATATCAAAGGCAAGGGCAAAGAGCTCTTCGCTTTTTCCGGGCAGAACATCAACCAGGATATTGTTGTCAAGAATACAGGTGATGCCTTCTTCATGATGAAAGACGTTTGATAATTTCCGGATGGTATTTAAAGACGGTTTATGAAACGACAGGCCAAGCAGCTTTTCAACAGTGTCCAGGTCATTCCTTCCCAATTCAGTCTTTAATGATTGAGGGGGTAAATATTTTAAAGACAAGGATGGATTGGGGATAGTATCCCTTAATATCGATTCAGTAAGTATTTGAGCCTGGACATCTTCATGTTTTATTAAAACATTAACTCCTTCGGTAACATTTGTCTGACAGGATATAACCTTTTCGGTTATCCCGTTTACTTCAATATCCACTAAGCATTTTTTGCACTTTCCTTTGCCGCCGCAGACAAGATTTAACGGCTGTCCGGCAGCATCACACGCACCGGAAATTTTAGTGTTTTCCGGGACTTCAACGGTTTTGTTCAGCAAAGGGAAGTTCACTCTGATCATTTTATTCATATACAATTAGCCTTTATATATCGTGTTATCAGGATAAATTAATAATAGCGCATTTTTCCGTCAAGAGAGTTATGCGATTTTTTATGTGGTATATTGCCGACTTGTTAATTTTGTTTTACTGTCATTATTGGTGAGTTTACCTGATGCATTATTAAGCGCGACTTAAAACAAAAGAGGGACCTGTATCGGAAGGTCCCTCTTTAATAATACTGCTTTATTTTTACTTAAGCTTAACTGCCGTATATCTTTTTCGCGTCGCCGCAGTCGAAGATAATTGATAACTCAATATGCGGTTTTGTTACTCTGTTCCATTTGATAGGCCCTTGCTTTACACCTTTGGGCAGCCATACGGATGAGGTTGAATCTAAAGTATATTGCTTTCCGCCTAATTCGAATTCAATTTCTGCTCCGAGGTCGTACGGGCTGAATGGATCTCCTCCGAGATGTACTAATAATTCATTATAATCATTTGCATGCTCTACGAATCCCGTATTTGTTTCAGGTATATCGTGTACCCATGTAAGATTGATGTATGAATATGCATCCGGTACTATGTCGGTGCTCATAAGGGTCATGCCCGGGCTGGTCCGGTTTTTCAGTCCTTTTCCTACTTCATAGGCCGGTTTTTTACAAGCGAATACAGAATAGTCTTTATCGTCTGTTTTTTTCGGCAATTCTTTTTTGGGTACCGCTACTCCGCTATCGCCCCATGCATCCATTAAATTTCCACAGCCAATCATTACTCCTGTCATGAAATGCGGTTTGATGTGCGGCCACTCTTTATCAAATCCTTTATAAACCAGCGGGCCGTGGGGAATTCCTGCAGGGATAAACATAGCAGTTGTTTTGTTACATGTGATCGGCTGGCCTGCTACATAAAAATCTATCTCAGCGCCCAGGTATTCGGGATCATTTGGATCGCTGCCTATGAGCATTACCAGTTCATCATAATCTTTGTGCACCATCTCCATAACGCCCGGGTTCGGTACAGGCATATTGTATATCCAGCCGCCCTCCATATAATATTTAGCTCCCGGTATAAGCTTATCATTGATCATAGTCATACTGGGTATCTGGCGATTCATTATTGGAGGAATTACTTCTCCGACGGGGTATTTTATTACTAGTTGATCGTAATTTATTCCGGCCATTTTTTACTCCTATGTGTTTTGTTAAAATCTCTATAATAGATGTAATACTTACTCTTATCAATTGGGGGTTTGGATATATAGTGTATAACTATTACTATATACGACGATTGATTAATTATAATCAATTAGCATTTGACAGCC
Source organism: uncultured Leptospirales bacterium (assembly GCA_964631555.1). Classification (GTDB taxonomy): domain Bacteria; phylum Spirochaetota; class UBA4802; order UBA4802; family JAFGDQ01; genus CAZVYR01. The sequence goes on along the minus strand of CAZVYR010000174.1, from coordinate 6,086 downwards.
CCGGAGTCAATTAAAAAAAAGAATATTATCAATATGGTCAGTAATTATGGTTTCTTAATGGTAAAACGTATCCCGATGGTTTTACTCAGAGAACCCGGCTGCGTTACTTTCATTACCGGAACCTGAAATATGTATTTTGTAATTTTACGCATATTGGAATATTATCAATATAAAATTCGAAGTAACAAAATTTTTATATTGACGTATTGCCTTCAGGAACCCTGTACTTCATGAGTTTGTTCTGATCATTTATAATGTCCGGGTCAGAATCGAAGTCGGATTTGGATACAAGATAAACGGCAGCTCCGGGAGATTCGGAATACAAGCAGATATCAGATACCATTTTGCATCCTGATATTAAGAATACCGAAAGCAATGCTCCTGTTCGCAAATACCTTTTCATATCAAGCGTGCTTATTTTTTTCGTCAGCACTCAGGTTGCCGGGGCGGTATTTAAGCTGCACGCCTTTTAGAAAATTACGCAAAACCTGATCTTTACAATCATGATAGTGTTTATTACCGGGCTTGCGGAAAAACGCGCTCAACTCGTGTTTACTCAGGTGCAGATTGACCGAGCTCATAATTTGCAATACGTCCTCTGCTTTCAGGTTTAACGCGATTTTCAGCTTCGTAAAAATAATATTATTGGTTAAACGGGTCTCAGGCTCGGGCCTTGGCCCTTCTTTTGTTCCCCGTTTTTCGTTGATCAATCCATTAAGGAAAGCTGCCAACTGAGTATCGCTGCATTCCTGATACGAAGGGTCATCCTCTTTCTTTAACCAGTCGCTGACCTGCGCCCGTGTTACCTGGTAATCAGCCAGGTTAAATATAGAGATCATCTTTGAATCATTATAGTCAAAGATATAGCGGATACGGCGTAAGACATCGTTATTCGTCATTAATTTATCCTGATATAATTTACAGCTATGTTGCGATAAGATTTAACCCGGCCTACAGGACAACATAGCGCCCTTATCAATTATCTTTAGCAAATATATTTATATTTATCAACTGCATTTATTTTGTCTCGTGTTTTATGCCAAGTATTAAATATATTATTTCTTCTAAATATTACCGGATACTTTCATGATAGGATTTGGAACGGAGAGGAAGCGGTTTTAAGCCATCTTTGAAACGGAGCGGATCAGTAAAATATTGTATTAATGTCAGATAACGGGTAGAGACGCAAGGCATCGCGTTTCTACGGGGATATGGCCGTAAGATGGATTTGAAGCGTATTTGGAACGGAGGGGAAGCGAATGAGATAAAAAATCAATACCATGAAAAATAAAGATAAATTATCTTAAAAAAAATATCCCCCCTGCTCTTTTATATATTTTTCTAAAAAAAAGTATAAAGTAAGAAAAATATGCTCGAAGTAAAACACTTGACAATAAAATCTTTAATTTATTAGTAATGACTAATTATTATACTTCTTTTCCTTCGTTTATATTATAATAAACTTGCAGAACTGGAAATACAGACAAAAATTCCATTAAATATTGCTGATTTTATTTTTATATTATCCAGGCGCCTGAAAAAATCCACCTGTTTTGAAATCGGTTAATATATATTTAATATACGGGGTTATATCCCCGGAACTATGATTATGCCGGAGTATTTTGAAATGAACAGCCTTATAATAGCATGCAACACAATTATTGATGAAATGAAAATGGCAATCAAGGAGACCGGGTGTAAATACCCCGTGCTGTGGATTGAATCCGGTCTGCATATAAATCCGGATTCATTAAAGAAGCGCCTTCACGAGGAGCTGAATCATATTGATAATGTTGACCAGGTTTTGCTGGGTTTCGGTTATTGCGGGAATTCCGTGCTCGGATTGAAGGCAGGGAATTACAGAATGATTTTTCCCCGCGCGGATGACTGTATTACAATTATGCTCGGTTCAACTGATGAGAGGAAGAGACTGACCGAAGAGAAGAATACGTATTTTGTTACCAAGGGATGGCTGGATTATGAAAATAATATCTGGGCCGAATACCAGGAAACGGTAAAACGGATGGGGAAGGAAAGAGCTGACAGAATTTATAAAACAATTCTCAAGCATTATGAAAGACTAGGTGTTGTTGAGACAGGCGCTTATGAGCTGGAGGAATTTTTAAAGAGAAGCAAAATGATCGCCGAGGGTCTGAATCTGGAACATGGGGTTATTCCCGGGACATTGAGATTTCTGAAAAAACTTTTAACCGGGCCATGGGATAGTGAATTTGTGGTTATTGGTCCGAATGAAACTGTGAAAATGGATCATATTTACGGTGATCTCAAGAATACTAAAGAGACTTTATCAATTGCCTGAACCGGTTGACGATATATAATCAATAAGCAGTCACAATAAAAAGGCTGAGGCACCGGATTCCGGATTAAGCCCGGGACCGGGGTTTATTTAATGGCTAAACAGCAAAGGGGATTATTTTAAATAATCCCCTTTTTTAGTAAAGACCGTATACCTGTTCAGCATCCTGTCTTATTTCTAAACACTATCCGGCTGCCCCGGTATTAGAATATTTTTTTATCAGCTTATAACCCCGGCCCTGTATGCATTGATGAAATTCCTGCACAGCTTATCCTGACCAAGCAGGAGTTGGGATGTAAGTATAGCTATTCTCATGTCCTTGTTTGTGGGGTCCACTATATAGGAGTCCATGCCTCTTGCCATGGTCTGGATCATGAAAGTCCTGTTGACAAGATTTCTCGCAGGCAGGCTGTATGAGATATTGGTAAGGCCGCATACGGTATGCACTCCGGGATATTTACTCATTATCTCCTGTACTGCATCAAGTACTTCTATACCATAGTTCTGCCCTGCACTGACCGGCTTTATGAGAGGATCGATGTAAATATCGTCCAGCGCGATACCTTCACCGGTAAGCTTGGTGATCAGCGTATTGGCTATCCTTAACCTGTCTTCCTGGGTTTTCGGCATGCCTTTGTCTTCTATGCATAATGCTATGATCTTTGTATTGTATTTTTTTACCAGGGGCAGCATGGCGTCCCAGCGCGCGCGTTCATCTGTAATGGAATTGATCATCGATTTTCCGTTGACAGCTTTTTTAAGACCGGCTTCAAGAGCCCGGGCATTGGGGCTGTCAATACACAGCGGAAGATCTGTTGCTTCCAATACAACGTCCACAAGCCAGTCCATAGTTTCTTCTTCGTTGTCTATGAATGTGCCGCAGTTAACATCCAGGTAAGTTGCGCCTCCTTCTTCCTGAGCTTTCACAACACTTTTGAGGTATTCCGCATCCTTTTTTGCAACAGCTTCATGGATCTTTTTTCTGCTTGTATTGATTAGTTCACCTATAATCAACATATAACAATCTCCTTAAATATATTTTATTATTGTAACCGATTACTTTGCACACTTTATGTGCTGTTTTCACTTAATTCCCATTCTACCGGTATCTTAGCCTTCGATTATAAAAAAATCTTTGTTAAAAGGCGGTTTACCATACAAACAGGCAATTTAATTATAATTCCAGGATATACACAGATGCTTTGCCTGTTAAAGAAGTTTATACCGTATTTTACAATGATTTAATACAATTACAAAAATAATTTTATTGCGCTTTATTTGTCAATAATTTTAAAAAACTTCAAGAATATACGCTCAATTATGTACCTGGGAGTATTGTTAAATTTTTTGTAGCTTTTTTAAATTAATTTTATATCCTGTGCTTTATTGTTTATATTTTTATACTTCAGGGCCTGTTATTATCAATTCCAGGACTTAATAGAGAGAAATATGTATATTAAAAAACAAACAAAAAAACAAATCCAGGCAGTGGAAACCAGGAACAAAATATATAATATCGAGATAGACCTTATGTATAAAAAGGGTTATGACAATATCACTATTGAGGAAAGCTGAGTTATTAGTTGAGTTATTTAATATTTAATTTTTAAATTATTGCGGAAAGATATTCATTTCTTTTATATTATTAATACAATATCCTTGTTTTATTTTTATTTTTAAGCAAAGAATTGCCGCATAAAGAATTTAATGCCGGTAGTGTAAAGCAGGTCCGGGTTTAACTTGAAACTAATTAACACAGGAGAATATTATGGCCAAAGCAGAGATTTTTGCAGGAGCCTGTGGAATTACCACAAATGTAAAGGCAAAGATGGACGGCAGAAACTGTAATCTCGAAATAGAGAGCAGTTGTAAAAATATACAGCACCTTTCTGAAGAGCTGAAACAGGTTGATCCTTACCAGGAGATTTCTTTTCAAAGAGGAATGCCGAAAACTTATGAGGCGGCTTTTAAACATATACCGCACGCAGCATGCCCTGTCCCGTCCGGGATCATTAAGGCAATAGAAGTTGAAGCAAAGCTTGCATTGCCAAGGGATGTGTCTATGAAGATAACGAGAGATGAGGAATAAAGCAGTTATACAACACAGGAAACAGGAGTAAACAAAATGAATAACCAGGTGTCAAAAGCATTTATTGAAGAAGCTATAAAAAATTTTAGTGAATCATCTCCGGCAAATTCCCTTAAAAATGCGCAGAATGATAAAGCTTTCGGGACCCCGCTGGTTGGATTTTCTTCCGGGGATGATACATTGTTTGAAAAATTCAAAGAACACGTCGGGCCTTTTCATTTTACTCCTGTTGAAGTATTCAGGGAGACTTTTAAAGACTCACATCCTAATGCAGAAGATCTTACAGTAATAAGCTGGATATTGCCTCAAACCGATAAGACAAAAACCGACAGCAGGAAAGAGGATTTCTATCCGTCCGAGAGATGGGCAAGAGCACGTATTTTCGGAGAGGAATTCAATGATGTTCTGAGAAAATATGTTGCAGATTTTCTTATGTCCAGGGGCTGCAGGGCTGTTGCCCCTGCCCTCTCAGGTATCTATGCAATGAAACAGTCCCCTAAATACGGTCCTGCATCCACGTGGTCGGAGCGGCATGTTGCCTTTGCGTCAGGACTTGGCACATTCGGCCTGTGCGACGGGCTGATAACTCCGGTCGGGAAAGCAATGCGTGCAGGTTCTGTTGTTGCCGAAATAAAAATAGAGCCTACACCAAGGCCTTATACTGATCACAATGAATATTGCCTGTTCTTTTCACAGGGTACATGCGGCAAATGCATGAACAGGTGTCCTGTCGGGGCTATTACAAAAGACGGAAAGGACAAAAGCATCTGTGAGAAGCATCTGTTTCCGGCAACGAGTGAATACGTGAAAGCAAATTTCATGTTCAATGGGTACGGCTGCGGTCATTGCCAGACCGGTGTTCCATGCGAATCGGGGATACCGGGGAGGAGTGACGGAAGTGTTTGAGAGGGTTGTGATCGGCAATGGGAATTCCGGATAACTTTTATATACGCGATTATTATTGTTTTTCTGTCCTCAGGCATAGGTGCAGGCATGAGGTTTTAGTCTGCCCGGCTGTCCGGATCAGTTGCTCTGTGTAAAAATTGATTCAGTGTATAATGAGACGGAATTTTATCATCCCGACCGGAGTTTCAGAGACCGGGGATACGTATCCGGGCGTAATCCTTTTAAATACGAATCTGAAACGAAGGGGATTCGCTCAGGGAGCGAGGGAATAAAGTTCCAGGTTGCAAGTTCCAGGTTCCAGGGCAGAGAAGAGAGTTTTGACTTCGGTTCGTCTGTTGGTGTATGGGCAAGTGTCCGGGTTAGCCTCTTCAGATATATCGAAATATATAGATTATAGCCGCTCATGTTGAGATAACGGGCTTTGCGGTTAAAGACGGATCTTTCGTCTTCAGTCATGGTCTGCCAGGAGCGTACGGCATCGCCGAAGCTGCGGCGCACTGCGCGTTGGGCTTCGGTGTCGGGATTGCGCGGAATTACATGGGTGCGCACGCATTGGCGGCCGCGGTTCATGTAAAATACGACATTGCCTATTTTGCCGCTGATAGAGTTTATAAGTATGTTTGGTGTTGCTGTTGCCATTGATTATTTTCCTTTGTTCGACGTAGGGTACAGGCATCGCCCTGTACCAGGCCGAAGCCTGCTACCCTACAGTATTATAAATTTTCTCCCTTACTATTAATATACGTAAACGCGTTAGCGAATTATTGCTTCTTT
>CAZVYR010000173.1:0-8067 GCA_964631555.1 uncultured Leptospirales bacterium | reverse complement strand
TGACAAGATGTCCGCTAACCTGACACATCTCATGAAAATGGACGCAGGAGGTAAAAAGTACTATCTACTTGAAAGGGAAAATCTTTCTGAAATGATAAAGTCTGTTACGGAAGGCATATACACTGACCTAATATTGATCAACAGCAGCGGTTTAATTGTTTATACAATGGAAAACGATGATATTTTCGGCAAGAACGTAAAAACCCAATTGAGAGATACGGCTCTTTTTAGTTGTTTCGTCGAAGGCCAGCAGGGCTTCTATATAGAGGATTTCTCAACGTTCCCTCATACCGCGGAAAGCCCTTCACTTTTTGCCGTATACCCGGATAAGACAGATGATCATATCAGGGCAATATTTATAATACAGATAAAAATCGATATAATTAAAAATATTTTAGATGAAAACACGATTATCATAGGACAGGACGGCAGGTACAGGTTCGACAGGAATTATAATAATTTATTTAAACCGTACGATCATTTTTCCAGCCTGGATATAAAAAAGGCGGGCAACCGGCATTTCACTATAAAAGACAAAAAATACACATATTATCCATTTAATGTTTATAATCTGAAATGGATAGTGATCAGCCAGGAATAAATCTCCCCAACCTGTTTACTCGAATTCCGACAAGAGTCCTGGAATACTTTTATGCAGGTCGCTGAAAACGACAGGCAATACTTCGTCCCGCTTTTTCAAACTAAATATTTTTTTTGAAAGTTTTATTATTTTATCATCATCCAGATGCTTTATACTGAACTCAATCATCCCTTTTAAAAGTCCTGGAAATAGAGCGGAAAAATCCATCCATCCGCTTTGCAGAAAATCTCTTACACCCCTTTGTCTTATAACATCTGTTTCCAGTTTATCATTTAATAAAGAGATCAAAAGCTGGCCTGTACCAAGCCTGTTTAGATCAATCATATCAAACTGTTTTTTAAAAAAAATAATTAAATCAGAACTATTAAAAACATTCTCCAATGTTGTGGCAATCCCTCCCTCCTTCTCCAGGCCATGCATAAGTTTTACGCTGTTATCGATTCCTAAGACACGGGATATACCCTGTTTAAGCAGCAGTCTTGCCATTCTGAGAGAACTTATATTTATCCCCACGAAACCGATTGTACATGTTTTAATATCTATATTGTGTTTATCTAACAGGTGATATATAGCGATCAACAAACAAAGCGGTATCTCATCATAATATTGACTCAGAAGCGGTAAAGATATATCGTCAAAAAAACGCTCATATAAAGAAATATCATCCGCATCATCAAGGTTAAATATTCTAATCGCAGAAAAAGTTTCTTCTACCCTCTGAATAACCTTAAAAAAGTCATCCTGTTCACTCATTTTAATAATTACAGGAAAGGAGTTTAATCCGGAAAACGTTTTTATTATAATCGAATCCTTTTCAGCCAGGGCATATATTTTTAAATATTCCTCTTTTGCTTCAACATCATCAGTTATACTGCAGAACAATCCTATATTTTTAGATATGCCCGAGTATTTCAGGGCATCATCTCCGCTTTTTAATTTATTCAGTATCAGTTCTGTAGCGCCGAGAATATTCATTTCATAATCGACTATATTATCAATATTCATTCCGCCTGATATATCCAGCATTCCTCCTGTAATTTCCTGTTCCAGTTTGTTCTCGGAAGATACAATCTGAAAATTCTCCTCATGTTTTGAAATTTTATTTATCAGGCCGTTATATTTTTCATAACTGGGATAGATTATCTCAATAAGGAACAGCTCAAACCCGGGCAGGTTCTCCAGTAAGGTAATATTTCTGATTCCGCAATTTCTCTTATATATTTCATTAGTCAAATGCGGAAGAAATCCGTTTTTAATCCTTACTGTTAAATTAGTAGATAGTCTCATGTAATGGACAGTGACATTTTTTATATTTTTTAAACACAAAAAAGAGTCTTATCTTAGACGTCGCAGAGCAAGGGGTCGCGGCCCCCTGCTAAGGATACAAGTAATTTTACAGTCTACCTGTTTAATTTCGCGAATATCATCCTGCCGGCAGTAGTCTGAAGCACGGATGTTACCTCAAGCTCTACCTCTTTATTTAACATTCTTTTACCGTTCTCCACTACTACCATTGTGCCGTCATCCAGGTAACCGATTGCCTGACTCTGGTCCTTGCCTTCCTTGACAAGTGAGACCTTGACTTTCTCCCCCGGGAGAACAATAGGTTTCAGGGAATTGGAAAGATCATTGATATTCAGTACAGGCACACCGTGAACTTCAGCTACCTTATTCAGGTTAAAATCATTTGTGATCAGCTTCGCGCTCATATCACCCGCAAGCTTTACAAGCTTGTCGTCTACTTCGTTGATCTCCGGGTAATCGACATCGCTGATCTTTACCATAATCACCTTATCCTTCTGCATCTTGTTAAGTATGTCCAACCCTCTTCTGCCCCTGTTCCGTTTAATAGAGTCCTTTGAATCAGCGACCATCTGCAGCTCGTTTACAACAAAATTCGGAACAACCAGAATACCTTCTATAAAGCCGGTATCGCAGATATCAAAGATTCTTCCGTCTATTATCGTACTCGTGTCCAGTATCTTGTAAGATATTTCACCGTTCATACTTTTGTCTAATTTATCAGGAATGATATTATTAAGAATCACTAGTTCTTCATTATGAATAACGAAAAATATCATTATTGCAAAAGTGATAATATGATAGATAACGGCTTTTAAAGTGGTAAATTGAACCTCTGAAAGAGGCATAGGGATAAAAGAAACAGCAGTTACCGCAAGAAATCCGAGGATAAGGCCGATTAGCAAGCCAAAGATAGCTGACAACAGCACTCTGGAAGAAAAAGAATGTGATATATACTCAATAAAAACAATCAATATAAAAGATATAGCACCCGAAACCGCGACAGCGATAATCTGTGCCAAAACGGACGCATTAATATAATATATAAATGAAATGCCCATCGCAATTATTATAAATAATATTCGTAATATAGTAATCATAAAAACTCCTTTTTACAAGTTATTAGAAAGTTCGTCTGTAACATTACCCTATTCCGCATCTTCAATGTCTGAAAAAAGAGCCGGGATTGATACAATGATATCTTTATCATCAATAAAATATATTAGATTCGGACTTTCTCTTTAAATATGCACTCCTGTCAACTAACAGGATCATAAGATTCTTCTGAGAAGCAATATTGTAAACGGCCTGTCTTACTGGTTTTTATTTCTTCAGGATTTGTGTAAAATACAGCTTTAGAATCTCCCGGGCTGTGCTTGGAATATACTCCCGGTTTAAAATAATTTTTTGTAATGAAAAGCCCTGAAAATTACGGCATCACAAAAAACGTTTGGGTAGTCTTCTGGTTGATTAGAGGTATGTTTTATATCAATTTCGAATTAAATTTAGGAGAAAATTAAGCAGTTGAAAGTGCATCCGAAACAATATTATTGGATTCTTCTATTTTGATACCCTTGGCAAAAGCAATCTCATAAGTAACAAACTGATATGCATTTTCATAAAGTTTTCTTTCCATTATAGATAAATCCTTCTCTTTCCCGCGCTGATATAAATCCCGCAGAACCTCCGCAACCTTAATAATAGAACCGCTTTTGACTTTATCAATATTATTTTGATAACGGACTTTCCAGTCTTCTTCGGTTTCCTGGTTTATTTTTTTCAATAAACTTAATACTTTACTTATCTCCTTTTTCTGAATAATTGCCCTTATTCCGATACTGTCCGCGTTCTTGACCGGGATCATCACTTTCATACCGCTATTTACAATGGTTATAATATAATAATCATCCCTTTTCCCGAGTACTGTTTTTTTCTCTATCGCGTCTATAGTACCGATACCATGCATCGGGTAAACAATTTTGTCTTCAACTTTATACATAAAAAAGCTCCTCTTAATACAAAATACCCTGAGTAAATAAATACCTATAATAATACGAATTTCAAGAAAATTTTTATTTCAGAAATCCATCCGGGCTATCTTTCATTATAATCATCTAATTCAATCCCCTCTTTCTCAATATACATGTCAAGAATGGACTTCATCTTGAAATGCCTGCCGGAACACATCTCACTCGGCCCCCCGCCGGGGATCATATATTCGACATTGGTATCTATACAGGTCGGAGAAGGCAATTTTCCTGAATATGAACAAACCTCTACCTGGTATACTCCTGGAGGCGGCCCGCCGAAATCCTTAGCATTCATAGTACCCGAAATATCCTTCATATAATTCGCCCATATAGGCGCAGCCGCAACAGCCCCTGCCTGGTGCTTTCCAAGAGACATAAAAGGCTTATCATATCCTACCCACACAACTGCCGTCTGTTCCGGCGTAAATCCGCAAAACCACGCGTCAGTCCAGTTCGAAGTAGTCCCGGTCTTGCCGGCGCACGGCTTCATGAATTGCGCGTTCGCCCTTACAGCGTTAAAAGCAGTCCCGTTATTGACAACAGACTGCAGCATTGAGGTCATGATGAAAGCAACGTCTTCGGGGATAACCTGAATAGTGCCGTTAAGCTCCTTTTCGGCAATAATATTACCCACCTCTTCTTCAGTATTATCCAGTTCATTCCCGTCCCGGTCAACAACATATCTTATTGCATAAGGAATAACTTCCCTGCCGCGGTTAGCGTAAATAGCATATCCCCTCGCGATCTCAAGAGGCGTAAGATCGCAAACCCCAAGCGCAAGCGAAGGATTATACGTAAATCTTGACTCCGGTACTCTCAGCATCCTTGTAGCAAAATCAATAATCCTCTCTGGGCCGATTATATCAAATAACCTGACTGAAATAATATTTATTGAACGGGCCAGAGCCTGCCTGAGTCTGACAAAGCCGGAAAAATTGTCCTTATAATTACCAGGGCTCCATGTTTCCCCTTCTTCATCGATATTCAGTATCGGGGCATCCGGAAGCGCTGTGGCCGCGTTTACTAGCTTTGACTCAATAGCAGCCCCGTAAACATAAGGTTTAAAGGCTGACCCCACCTGTCTTCTCGCCTGAACAGCCCTGTTATACTGGTTATCCACGCTGAACCCCGATCCCCCTACCATTGACGTAATATGGCCGGTTGACTGTTCAATCGCGATAAGAGCGCCCTCCACCTTCAGGATCGAGGATACGCCGGTTACATTGGCCCGGTATGTCTCAGCCACCTTACCGCATTTCTCAGCATCAACAAGAAGCGAGATCATTTCAAAACCGTCAATAATATCCTCAATCATTTTTTTATTGAAATGCGCCTCAAGATCGTCCCTGACTTTAGGCTCAGGCAGGTTGAAAATATTGCTTACGGAATCATATATACGGAAAAGTCCCTTATCAACAGCCCCGCTGGTATACCTGTTGGAAGAAGAAGAAACCTCGTCCTGTTTAGCCAGGCCTTCAATAAGATATTTCTGGGCAGCCCTCTGTTTTTTCAAACTCAGGGTAGTATAAATGCTCAATCCTTCGTTATAAACAATGTCCTTGCCGAACTTGGACAGCAATATCTGCCTGACATAGTCCGTGAAATACGGAGCATTATCAATATTCCCTGTATATGCTGTCCTGGTAGGATACTCAGTCTTTATGGAATCAAGGAACCTGGGCCAGAATTCATTATAAATTTCTTCAGCCCGTTCTTCTGAAATGAACCCGGCACTGACCACCCTGTTCAAAATATCCTGGTTCTTTTCAATAGCATTATGCGTATTTGTCAAAGGAGAATACCTGGAAGGAGCAGACGGGAGAGCAGCCAGCACAGCGCTCTCCGCAAGGTTCATATCCTGCACTTTTTTATTAAAGAACAACCTGGACGCGGACGCGATCCCGTAACAGCCGTGGCCGAGATATATCTGGTTAAAATACATCTCAAGGATCTCTTCCTTTGTAAACCTCTTCTCAATCTGCAAAGCCAGAATAGCCTCCATTGCTTTTCTGGCAATAGTCCTCTCGCTGCCCGTAAACAGCCGCTTCGCGAGCTGCTGGGTGATCGTTGATCCGCCCTGCACCACCCTGCCCGCGATCAGGTTCTTGACCATAGCCCTCAGGATAGCCATCGGGTTAATGCCTATGTGCCTGTAAAAATCCCTGTCCTCAGTAGCAAGAAAAGCATTGATCACGCTTTGGGGAATTTCTTCAAAGGATACAAGGTCCCTCTTTTCCTGAAATAATTCGGCAATGAGCTCCCCGTCAACATCGTATAACTTGGTCGGCAGGTTCGGCTGAAACTGCCGTAAATTATCGATTCCGGCGAAATTCCTTACCTGGGAAACCACGTACCCGAATAATAAACCTCCGGCCAATGCGACTATGACTATAATTCTGAAAGTAATTCTTTCCAGTCTGGTTTTAAATTCCATTCAAACAATTCCACACAGCATTTATCAGGATATTACTATCCTGCAGGATCAAAAACCCTATATTATATTTACGGCCTTTCAGCCACAGTAACAAAAAGATTCAGCTCCTGCTTTTTCCTTATTACCTTTACCTTCAGGGTTTTCCCTATAGGGTTTTTCCCAACAATTGTCACCAGGTCGCCGAAATTTTCTATCTTCTCATCGTTAACCGCAATAACAACATCCCCGACCATAAGACCGCCTTTGTCAGCAGGGCTGCCTTCCACTATACCGCCTACCAGTGCGCCCTTATTGTCCTTTAAACCCAGTTCTTTTGCGTACTCTTCGGTAAGAGGCACTATCTGCACCCCGATATATCCGCGCTTAACTTTCTTGTAGACCTTAAGCTGCTCAAGAATTGACTTCGCGGTATTTATAGGTATGGCAAATCCTATACCGATATTACCGCCTGACTGTGAATATATCATCCTGTTAATGCCAATTACCTCGCCGTCAATATTGATAAGCGGCCCCCCGGAATTCCCGGGATTGATCGAAGCATCGGTCTGTATAAGCGACATTGAGCTCCCTGTAAAATCCACGTCCTTTCTGCCTGTCGCGCTAATAACACCCACAGTAAAAGTCTTGTCAAAACCGAACGGATTACCTATCGCGATAGCCCAGTCCCCGACTTTCACGTCATCCGAATTTCCAAGGAAAGCCGGCTTAAGATCGTCCCCTGCCTTGACTTTTATAAGCGCGATATCAGTAAGCTCGTCAGAGCCTATAACCTGTGCATCATACGATTTGCCTTCAATGGCAACAGTAATCTTGTCAACACCCTGGATCACGTGATGATTCGTGCATATATATCCATCACTTGATACAATAAAACCCGATCCTAGACCAGTCCTCTTCTGGCTTTTCGGCATCTGCTGCTGTCTCTGATTCGGAGCTCCGAAAAACTCTCTGAAAAAAGGATCATCAAAGAAAGGATGAGTCGGCAGTTTGACAGTCTGCTCAGTACTGATTGAAACCACCCGATCCTTGTAAAGTTCGTATATTTTCCTGAAAGCATCCTGTATATCATAAGCTTTTGTTGTATTTGCTTTATCTTTAAGAGGCGACTCCTTAGTCTCACCCAGAAGCGGAGCCTCATTCTGTGAACATGAAAAATTGTTCAAAGATAAAAAGCTCAGCGTTATCAGCATAGGTATAAAAAGTCTTAATTTTTTTTTCATAATCTTACTCCTTCTATGAAAGTTGAATCATTTATATTATTTTTCTTTTGATGAATTGCAATAGTTAAGGCCTGATATTATGTTCAGGAAAATTACACCGTCTTTTTATATATATCACGGACTGTTTTAACAAAAAGTAGCATTATACACTTTTTTATTAAAAAATCAATCAATTTGCACTTAAAAATTATATAAAAAATAATCCGTCAACTATTATTATGTTTTATTTAATTTAATAAATGGATATGAAATGATATTGATATCCCTGTCCATGATATAAATCAATACTACTCGTCTTGATCTCACCATGTTCTGTCCCGGGAAATTTATGGTGGGGTATATGCAATTAACAGTTTCTTCAATGATATCCTCCGATCTTCGCAGATCCGGCCCGCAAACTTGCGTTCCTGAAATAAAATCCGGCATACTATTAACCATATTAGACCCCGAAAATGCCGAAAAGATTGCTTTTTTTTTAAA
>CAZVYR010000172.1:0-8070 GCA_964631555.1 uncultured Leptospirales bacterium | reverse complement strand
TTTTTATACATACCGTAATAAAATACTTTATGATAACTTTTCCCCGTGCCCGGATTTATTACCGCAAGTATGTTTTAATCTCCCAATGGTTTAATTTCACGCTGCCTGCGGCGGGGAGCTTCATTTAAAAATATATAAATAATAAATACAGAAAATCGGATACTGAATAAATAAAAAAGCTTGAAAGAATAATACATTTATGAAGATTCTATTACAATACTCTTTTAAGAAACAATTAACAAAGAACCGGTAAAACATGAAACTTACAAAAGAAATAGATGCAATGATTCTGGAATTAACCAGAAAAGGATTAAAACCGCGGTATATCGTTCTTGGTAAAAATCAATACATGAGATGGGCAGATGAAGCAGGCGAGCTAAAGCTTGATGAGCTTTCAAATAATTATTTAGGCTGCGATATAGTTATTTGCAACAGTGATATACTCGAGGTTGTACCTGAACCAAAGGACTTATATCATTATTATAAAAAGAGATAGAAAAACCTGCTATCATAAACTTTATACGGAATATCAAAAAAACGGCTTTGTGAAAAAAAAAAGCAAGGGAGGAAATTATTTGATGACCGGATTAGATTCTAAATGGGACAACCAGGATCAAATTTTAAGGGACTTTGAAAGAAGAACTATTGAAAGACGTGCAAGAGAGAGAAGACTTTCCGGCAGCGGTGTTGGATATCTCGGAATTGAAAAAAGAAATCCAAAAAATGACAGAAGAGTAACGATTGTCAACAGGCTAAACCAGGAAGTCTCTGACAGAAGATCTACGAAATAAAAAAACAATCCCTGCAATCCTGACAAAATTATCCATAAACATTAAAATAACAAGTCAGCCGGATGAGTTACTGATTTACTCAACATGACTGACTATTAAGTATATGAAATAATGCCGGAACACTCTGTCACCTGAAAAAGCCGGAGCCATTATCCGGGAATATTCTTTCTCCCCTCCGTTTCCCCTCCGTTCCAGGTTCGCTTTATATTCGTCTTTCCTTCATTCCGGGTATCCTTCCCCTCCGTTTCCTCTCCGTTTCATAATACTGGAGTAATCCGGTATTAAGCCATATCCGCACCGTTCCAGAATACCGGATCAATCCCGTTTAATAAACGGGCAGTATTAAACCGTATAATAGTGCATCCGGCATGCTTCCCAGGCCCGGGCAATTAACACACTGCTTCAAATAAAAAGCAGAGATTTAACCGATCGTTATTTTATAAAAAAGCGTATCGCAAAATGAAAATAATCCCCATCACTATCATAAAAGGATTTATCTTTTTAATTTTGCCTGTTAATATCTTTAAAAGCGGGTATGATATAAATCCGAACGCCAGGCCGTCTGCTATTGAATATGTCAAAGGCATACCCACCATAATAAGGAATGCGGGAAGTGATTCAGTAACATCCGAGAAGTCTATGCGCGAAATATGGCTGACCATCATAGAGCCCACAATTATAAGAGCCGGAGCTATTATCGGGTAATATGTAGCCGACGTTTTGCCGGTCGTAACGGTAAATCCTCCCCCTATCATTTTAGCGAGCGGCTCAAAGAAAAGAGCGAGCAAAAATAAAAGCCCGATAACAACTGCCGTGAATCCTGTTCTCCCGCCTTCCTGAATCCCCGCCGAGCTTTCAATATATGTGGTTACAGTGGACGTTCCCAGTAAAGCCCCGACAGTAGTTGCAGTAGCATCTGTTAACAGAATACTCTTGATGCGTGGTATAGTCCCGTCTTCATTGACCAGCCCTGACTGTTGCGTCGCGCCTACGACAGTGCCGACAGTGTCAAAAACATCCATAAAGAGAAATACCAGTATCAGAGGAACATATTTAAGGGACAATGCCTCCATGAGGTTCATTTTAAGGAATGTCGGCATTATAGAAGGGGGAGGGCCTGCGACACCGTGATATTGAACAATGCCGAACGGCAGTGCGATTATTGTGCACGCGATAATGCTTATAAGAATAGCGCCTTTTATTTTAAAATAAGTTAAAACACCGACAATGATTATCCCGATTATGGGAATGATAACATGTGTTGCAGATACATTACCAAGCTGCAGGATACCACCCGGCGATTTTTCAACTATACCTGCAAATACAAGACCGATAAATGTAATAAAGAGCCCGATACCCACAGTAATACCGCTTTTCATGGACTGGGGAATTAAATCTATAATGAATTCGCGGATATTAAAAAGAGTAAGTATCAGGAAGATAATACCTGAAATAAAAATGATTCCCAAAGCTGTTTGCCAGCTTATCCCCATTGCGATTACAACCGCAAAAGAGAAGAAGAAATTTTCACCCATTGCCGGCGCAAGAGCAAGAGGGTGATTGGAGGTAAGTCCCATCATTATTGTAGCAAAAGCAGTTACGAGGCAGGTAGCAGCCAGTACAGCTCCAAAGTCCATTCCCGCGGCTGAAAGAACGGCAGGCTGAACAAAAATAATATACCCCATAGTAACGAATGTGGTAATACCGGCAATTATCTCGGTTCTGATTGAAGAGCCTCTCTGCCTTATATTAAATATTTTTTCTAGTAATTCCATATCATTTACCGCTCCTTATACTGTATTTAAGTAACAGCTCAAAGTATATGGTAAAGACTCCATATCCCCGCCTGCGGCTGGGATATGCCATTCACTTTTTGAGTAAATGTGTATTTAATTATAATAAATAAAATATTTTTATTTAGTCTGTCAAGGATAAATACAGATGCCGAAGTCAATTAATCTCTTAAGGGTTTGCTCCCCCGCAGGTTTCTGCGGAAGTTCGATAGCTTGCTTGCAGACTTCCGTAAAAAGCTTGCGGAAGCCCGCCGGGATTTATTTATAGTTGGAGATTATACTGTTTCAACAATGAGAAGTGATTTTGGATCGAGCTTTAAATGCATATCCGAATCAGGATATATCTCGTGATCCTTTACTAACTGGAGGTGTATATAATCGTCCTGGGGTCTTATACATATCAGAATTGCTATCTGGTCTTCGAATTCTTTCAGCAAATCCGGTACGCCTTTATCGTCACATATTGCATCGTTATCCTTAATAGATGCACTGAACCAAATTTCAAGCCCCAGATCGGCAGCAAGGGCTTTGATCTGTCTCAGGTCATCATTAGTGCATTTCCTGAAGTCATACCCGTCTACAATTATTGTGTTCGCGGAAAAATTACCGTCTACAATCATTGATTTAATGCTGCTTGTGATTTGTTCTGTTTTAACACCGTTCTGGTTAAAGTTCATGATAATTCTGTTCTTTATTATTTCATCATGAATTTCCCCGGCTGAATCAAGTTTAAATTTCTTTGCTATTTCATTGAATATATCCTCGTACCACGCGATTATATGACTTGTATCAATAGAAAATGACACGTGTATTACATGTTTATCCTGAAAAAGCTGGTCTGTGGCAATATGAACAAGACATGCGGTTTTGCCTACTCCTTTGCGGGCCGCTATAACTCCGATATTACCTTTTCCGACTCCGCCACGGATCGATTTTTCAAGTATTCGAAGAGGGCTTCTTTTATTTCGTTCCTTCCTTATCATTACTGATTCTCCTTATATGAATGCGTTAATATTTCTGTTTTGCTATGAGAAGAGCAATTAGACTTTACTTTTCTTTTTATCCTCAATTTCTTTTTTGATCTTTTCAGCTATGCTGTCAGGGACTTTCCCGTACTTAAGGAATTCCATGGTGAACTCTGATTTGCCCTGCGTCATGGAACGAAGATCAGTAGAATAGCCGAACATCTCGCTAAGGGGTACTTCGGCTTCGACCCTGCACAGTACTTCATCTTCCGTTGTGCTGATTATTATGCCGCGCCTCTGGTTAATACTGGCGAATATGGCGCCCTGGAACTCGGAAGGTCCTTCTACAACGACTTTCATAATAGGCTCGAGTATCTGTGGTTTGGCTTTGCTGTATATTTGCCTGAATGCGGCTATCGCAGCAGTATGGAATGCCATAGTTGAAGAGTCGACCGGGTGAAAATCCCCGTCTTCCAGTGTAACTTTTACACCGACGATCGGGAAACCGATGAGAGATCCTTTTTTCATGCTTTCCTGGAATCCTTTATCACAGGAAGGAATGAATTCAGTGGGTATGACACCGCCTTTTATCATGTCGACAAATTCATAGGCAGATTCAGGGTTCGGCTCGATCTTGCCTGCGATTCTGGCGAACTGGCCTGCGCCGCCGGTTTGTTTTTTATGAGTATAATCAAAGGGCACTGTCTGGGTTATTGCTTCCCTGTATGCTACCTGCGGCATACCCGATTCAACAACAACGTCATACTCACGTCTCATTCTTTCTATGTAAACATCGAGATGGAGTTCTCCCATGCCGCTTATTATTCTTTCACCGGACTCTTCGTCAGTATAGGTGCGGAAAGTCGGGTCTTCTTTTACGAACCTATTGAGTGCTTTTGCCAGGTTGTTTGAAGATTTCTGGTCTTTGGGATTGATGGCAAGTGAGATAACAGGTTCCGGCACATGCATTGTTGTCATGGAGTAGTTCAGGCTCGTGCTGGTAAAGGTATCGCCTGAGGCGCAGTCAATTCCGAATACTGCGACTATATCCCCGCATCTGCCGTATGATATATCTTCCATTTTATCCGCGTGCATACGAATGAGGCGGCCGGCTTTGAATTTTCTTCTTGACCTGCTGTTATACAGCTCGTCGCCTTTCTTGATAGAGCCCTGGTAAATCCTTATATACGAGAGCTGTCCGTACTGTCCATCCTCAAGTTTAAAGGCGAGTGCGACTGTCGGTTTATTGGTATCCGCGATGAGCAAAACCTCTTTTTCATTGTCGTCGATATTCAGGGCATAGTTTTTGATTTCAGTTGGATTTGGCAGATAGTCGATCACCATATCCATCAGTGCCTGAACGCCTTTGTTTTTATACGCGGAGCCTAGAGCTACCGGTACAAGCTGGAGTGAAATGGTGGCTTTGCGTATTGCGTCGTTAAGCAGTTCTTCGGTAATTTTGTCTTCAAGGTAAGCTTCGGACAATTCATCGGAGAATATCGAAACCGCATCAAGGAGTTCCTCGTGCCTGGTTTGAGCTTCTTCCAAAAGTTCAGCCGGGATTGTGTCTTCCCGGATGATTTCCCCGTTTTCTCCTTCGAAATACAAGGCTTTCATGGTAACAAGGTCAACAACTCCTTTGTGCATGTCTTCAAGACCTATGGGAATCTGTAGAAGTACCGCGTTAAGTCCGAGTTTTTCGCGTAATTGCCTGGCTACCCTGTATGGGTTGGCTCCTGTACGGTCGCATTTGTTGATAAAGGCTATTCGCGGAACTCCGTAGCGTTTAAGCTGCCTGTCTACAGTAATCGACTGTGATTGTACGCCGCCGACTGCGCAGAGAACCAGAACAGCTCCGTCAAGAACGCGCAATGCTCTCTCTACTTCAATTGTAAAGTCGACGTGCCCCGGGGTATCGATTATATTGATGGAATAATCTTTCCACTCCACGTTGGTAGCAGCAGATGCAATGGTTATCCCTCTTTCGCGTTCAAGCTCCATTGAGTCCATTGTCGCGCCTTTGCCGTCTTTGTCCTTTACTTCGTGGATGGCATGTATCTTTTTACAGTAAAACAGAATTCGCTCTGTAAGCGTGGTTTTACCTGAATCTATGTGGGCGCTTATTCCGATGTTCCGTATTTTTGAAATTTCTTCCTGCATTAATATGGACTCCTGTATTTAACAAAATAATTATAATATCTCAACTGTCTGGTTTTTAGTGCTGATCTATCCGGGTTATTGGTTGACTGGTAATTTCCGGGTATTTTTATGACATATCCTGCCGCAAACCGCGGATAACGGGATGCGGTTCACAAGGATACTGGAATTGCCGTTGATGTTACGCTTGTTCGTGAATGACGGTATTTTATCCTGTTAAAATAGTACTAATTTCTCGATTCAGATTGAGTAAATAAAGATTAGTTTTATTTATAAAACCATTCTATCCTGAGTTGTTTTTATAAAAAACTCCGGAAAATAAAGAATGCAAAATTAAGTTTCTTTCAATATATGTCAAATATTTTTTTAAAACTACTATTTTTTTAAGTAATTGTCAAATTAAATATATTGTTCTTTAACGGCGTTTGGGATTGGGACTTTAGGACGAAGGTGAAACGGAGGGGATGCGTATTTTTTCAGTCTCTGAGCTGTACTATAGAAACGCCGTCTCCGCCTTCGTTCTGTTCGCCTGGGCGGAATCCTTTGACATAATGAGAGAATTTGAGCCATTGTCTGACTGCGGTTTTTAACGCGCCTGTTCCATGGCCGTGGATGACTACTGCCGTATTTATGTTTGATCTCATCATCCTGTCAAGGTCGTTCCCTAATTTGTTCAGGGCGGAATCCACTATGAGGCCCCGGAGGTCAGAGGTATTGAATTTCGTTTGTATGGTAAGGCTTATTGTATCCGGCCTTTTGTGTACATCTTCGGTCCTTTTTTTGCCGGCCTGAGTATCTTGTGTTTTCTTTTTTTTGACAGGCTCAAGCAGGTCTTCGAAGCCGTATCTTGACCTGATAGAGCTGCCGAGCAATATCAGGGCGGTTTTATTTTCGGTATCAATTTGTTCAATTGTACCTGTCTTTTCAAGGGGGACTACGAATACGGAATCGCCGGGGTTTGCTTCGGCGGGTTTGAAGTTATTATATTTATCAAGAAACCTTTTCCTGCTGTCTTTTTTTAATTCGCCGGATATTTTCTCCCGGAGATACAATAAATCCTGGTTTATATTTTCATGTTCCTTAATAGAATCTTCCCTTATGTTTTTGATCTTAAGGGATATGCGGTCTCTGTACCTGTTGATCTCATCTATAAATTCTATGCCTTTCTTGTTTTTCAGTTCTTCTATCTCTATATTGAGTTTATTTTGTTTATTCTGTAATTCGTCTTTTTCGCGCCTGAGCTCTTTTTTAAACTGTTCTATTTTCGCGTATTCCTCGTCGATCTCCTGCCTGTGCTTTTGTAAATTCTCAAGCAGTGCTTCGGTGGTGCTTTCTTTGGTGTCCAGCAGCTCTTTTGATCTCTTAATGATATCTTCCCGCATGCCGTAGTTTTTCGCTATTTCAATGGTATAGCTTGTACCCGGCAGTCCGGGCCTTAACCTGTATGTGGGCCTCAGGGTCTCAACATCAAAAGATACGGAAGCGTTTATGAATTGTTTGTTTATTGCAGGCAGGTCTTTCAGCTCTGAGTAATGAGTTGTTATCAGGATCACGGCTTTTGTGCGGACAAGGGCTTCCAGAACTGCCTGGGCAAGAACAACGCCCTGCCTGGGGTTTGTGCCTACCAGGAGTTCGTCAACCAGCACAAGGGTTTTTTCGTCTGCCTTGTTTATCATGTCATTGATGATTACGACCTGGCCAGAATATGTGGACAGGGACTGAACAATATTCTGATCATCGCCGATGTCGGCCAGTATGTTTGAGAATATGCCTATGGTGGAATCAGGGCTTGCCGGGATATGAAGGCCGTACATTATGAGTAATGCGCATAGTCCTGCTGTCTTTAACAGTATGGTCTTGCCGCCTGTGTTTGCTCCTGAGATGATCATGCAGGAGAAGTCTTTTCCTATGGAGAGATCATTCGGTATTACGGAACCTGGGTTCATCAGGTAGAGAAGGGGATGCCTTGCATCGTAAAGTTCAATTATGCTTTCGCCGGATATTACGGGTTCGCTGCCTTTGATCGCGATGCTTAGTTTTGATGCTGCTGCAAGGAAGTCAAGGTATGCAGACAGCTCAAGATTATGCAATAGCTGATCTGAGTATTTCGCGGTTTCTATTGAAAGCTGTCTCAGTATCCTGTTTATTTCGATCCTGAGGTCTCTTTCCAGTATGATAAGCCTGTTGTTTGAACCTGTTATCTCGGCAGGTTCAATGAAAAGGGTCGCGCCGCTCGCTGAGATGTCGTGCATTGTGCCTTTTATATTGCTTTTCATTTCCGATTTTACGAGGATTACATAACGATCATTCCTGATCGTATATACTTTTTCCTGTATGGACTGGGATTTTGAAGGCGAGTGTATT
>CAZVYR010000171.1:3563-8103 GCA_964631555.1 uncultured Leptospirales bacterium | reverse complement strand
GTATAAACAATTAAACCGCTGCTGTTGATCAATATTAGGTCAGTATATGTGCCTTCCGTAACAGACTTTATCATTTCAGAAAGATTTTCCCTTTCAAGAAGATAGTACTTTTTACCTCCTGCGTCCATTCTTCTGAGATGTGTCAGATTCGCGGACATCTTGTAATCAGCTATTATTTTAACTGCTTTTTTTATATCCGAATTGCATACTGTAAAGAATTTAGTTAATTTATCTATTTCCGGTGTGACTGGATTTGATACTTCCTGTTGTTGTGTCATACAGCTTATTGCTGTTATCAGAATCAGCAGCATGTATATAGCGGTTCTTTTCATCTGGTCTGTCCTTTTCAAAGGATTTTCTTTATAGCAACTCATCCCGCTCTTTGAGCGGTGTCGCTTAAAAAGCCGTGTCGCTTAAAAAGCGGTGTCGCTTAAAAAGCGGGGACAAATCTTAGAGTAACTGCCAAAAGCTGTAAAATTTGTTGTTATAAAATTCAGTTACTCAGAAGTTACTGGAAATAAACAAAGCTAATGATATAATCGTTTAGTATTGAGCTTCTCTTTAAATAAATAATATTATATAGTGAATGAATTCAGACGCTGGCTTTTTTTAATTCAGGCACCACAATACGGAATCCATAAAACGGACTTCGTGCTGTCGGGCATCTTCTGAAACGGTATTGCCTGCTTTTCTGAACAGCATGACTTATCAGTGATCCTCCGCGCAGGACTTTATATATTTCACCGAATTCTTTGCTGGTTATACCTGAAGGATAAGAATCGAACCAGTCATCAGTCCATTCCCATAAAAGACCAGGCATGAAAATTTCATCCTGCGTGGTTATTTCTTTGTAAAGTAGATCCATAAATTCCATTGAGTTATGGATCTCCTGTTTAACTGTATTTGGAGATATGTCTGTTTGTTCAATGCTCTTAACTCCTACCGTGTCGGCAAACAATTCCCATTCATTCTCGTCAGGGAGCTTTACTTTGCTTCCGGTTTCATCCGAGAGCCATGTACAATAGGAGTGTGCATCATTCCAGCTCAGCATAAGAACCGGAAAAGTGCCGCTGTTGTCAAGGTAAAGTTCGTCTGCGCTGTTCCTAAACGGCGTTTCCCATGTGAGACCGGATTTTTTACTCCAGCCGTTTTCCCATGTCCATCCCCACCCGTCCTTTTCAGCCTGTGTAATATAGGCTGTGGCTGAGATGAATTCGGCAAATTCACTTATGGTAATAAGTTTTTTACCGATGCTGAACGGATATACTTTTACCGGTTGTTCCGGAAAAGAGTAATACAGGTATTCTTTTTTTATCTCCTGTTCGCTAAGCCCGGAAAATATTTTTTCAATGATATCCATGCTAAGGCCGATAGAAATATCCCGTCCCTGTATTTTAATCATTGTATTTGGATCAATAATTTTTTTCATTTAAATTCAGTTAAAAGAATAATAATCATAATCAACTATCAATTTACGGTTTCTATGAATCTGTTTCCGATTAAATAAATGTGTCTTGACGTATTTCCGGTCATGTACTCCTAATATTTTAAAAATATATAATATGTTTATCAAAAGTCATTTACTGTTTTGCATCAATAATATTTATATTTAATTTGCCATGATTCAAATTTCAAGAAGAATTGTCTATCTTGTTTTTATTATTTTGGGTGCAATTCTAATTGTGCACCTGCTGATTTATTTGATACCGGGAGACCCGGCTTTAATGCTGGCGGGTGAATATGCTAATCCTGATGACGTTGCAAAGATCCGGGATGAGCTTTCCCTGAATCAATCGTTCTGGATCAGGTATTTCGTTTATGTCTCGGAACTGCTTTCTCTGAATATGGGTAATTCCATTTATTCAGGCATGCCGGTTTTGCAGCTTATTCTGGATAAGTTTCCTGCTACTTTAATGCTCGCAAGTACTGCAATGTTTATTGCTGCTTTTCTGGGTATTGGCGGCGGGATCATAGCTGCTGTTTATAAAGGCCGTTTCCAGGATAATATAATTCTGGCTTTTTCGTCGTTTTTTATTTCTACCCCGATATTTGTTACATGTTTTATACTGACTTTGGTTTTTTCTTATTTTTTAAATCTTCTTCCTCCTTCCGGCAAGGCAGGATTGAATCCTGTATATTTGATTTTACCGTCCTGCGCACTTGCATCGAGGTCTATTGCACTGATTGTCAGGATTACAAGGAATGAGCTTTTATCTGTTTTAAATTCCGATTATATCAGGACCGTAAAGGCCATGGGGTTCCCGTCAGCCAGAGTTATCCTTGTTTTTGCTTTAAAGAATATTATTGTCCCTGTGATGACTGTGATTCTGCTGGATTTCGGTGCGTACCTGGGAGGTGCTGTTGTGACGGAGTCCGTATTTTCATGGCCGGGGATAGGCAGGCTTTTGATAGTTTCGGTTTATAAAAAAGATATTCCTGTTATACAGGGAGTAATACTTACAGGGACAATAATGTTTATAATTATTGGTTTCTTGATTGACATGCTTCAGGATTATGTAATAAAAAAAGATGATTGATCACGTGGGTTTAAAAAAAGATAAGCCGATATATATATATTCAGCAATAATTGTTCTTATCATTATTGCTGCTGTTTTCGCTGAAAAAATTTCCGGCTGTTCACCTTTTGCAATTGATTTTTCAGGTGCTTCTGCTCCGGGGAGGGGGCATTTGTTCGGCACTGATTTCCTTGGCCGTGATATATTTAGCAGGACTTTGATCGGTGGGAGAATATCAATACTGATAGGACTGGTCGCGAGACTGGGTACTGTTATTGCGGGGATAGTAATTGGTGTGTTAATAGGAATGGCCGGCCGCAGGATAAGGCCGGTTTTTAACGGTGTTGTTGAGGTTTTTCTCTCCATCCCAGCATTGCTTCTAGCTATAGGGCTTGCAGTCTCAATGGGCGAAGGATACAGGACTATTATTGTATCAATTATTGCAGGTACATGGGCTCCTGTCGCGAGGTTTGTTGCGGTAAAGGTTGCGGAAATCAGGAATTATGATTTTGTCAGTTCCGCGGTCGTTATCGGAGCAGGAAAATGCAGAGTAATTACCCGGTATATATTTCCTTCATTGGTTCCCCTTCTTCTGCCTTTGCTTACTACCGGAATCGCGACCAGTATAATGCTGGAGTCCACGTTGTCTTTTCTCGGGCTTGCAGGTACGAGTTCCCTGGAGTCGCTTCCTTCATGGGGACTTATGATTCAGGAGGGTTCAAAGTTTTTATTTGACGCGCCATGGATGATAATACCTCCGTCGCTGATGCTGACTGTCTTTATTCTGTGTTTTAACAGTATTGGTGACCGGCTTGTCGGCGCAAGTGATACCCGGTAAAATATTTTAATTATAAGTTTTACTATAGCGATGGAATAATTTGCAGATAATAATTAGAGTAATTTTTTTTAAAAAAATTGTGTTTACAATAAATAGGGGTCGATTTAATATCGCCGAAATCTAGTTTCCAAGAGGGGTGTTTTTTATAATGAGTACCAAGACAAAGACTGATAGTAGAAATAAAAAACCAACTACTGTAAGATCTGCTGTCAAGACTAATGACGTGAGGAAAAAAAGCACGGATAAAGCAATGTCCATTTCCAAGAAACAACAACAGAAGAGAAAAAATAATTTATTAAAGCTCTGTTCTGAAATGAGCAAATATGCAGATGATGCAAATGACAAAGAGATCATCAAAAGGTTCAAGACGAGTATAACCAGCGCGGTGAATGAAGATATTTCAAAATCCAGTTTGAATCTTATACTCAAGAATCCTGAAGATGTTGCAATGGGTAATTTTTCTGAAAATATACAGCCGTACCTGAAGCATTACTTGTTTATGATAAACAGAAATAAAAATAAAAAGAAATAAAATTTACATTTATTCGTTTTGAATTAAAATACCTTCATATATTTATAAAAGCTTTACAATGAGAGTGAACATCAATACTTATTCTTCGGTAAAAACCATATGCGGTTTTTCCGAAAGAGAGCTGGAATTCCCGGAAAGGTCTTCCGTGCATGACATAATGCAAAAGCTTTTTAATGAATATGATGAACTCGGAAAAATGAAAGGGAGACTACTCTTCGCGTTGAATGAAGAATACTGCGAAGAGAGTACGATTATTAGAGATGGAGATTCGCTGGCTGTCTTTCCGCCTGTAAGCGGCGGCTGATCTTTAATCTCCCAATGGTTTAGTTCCCAGCCGCTTGCTGCGGGAGACCTGCAGGCTTTTTGCGGGAATCTTTATTACTGATTACAGGAACCCGGTTTCATGCTCCGCAATTTTTTCTGCCGGATAGTTTATGAAAAAAATCATATTACAAAAAGAACATATAGATGTCGGAAAGGTATTGACCGAGGTAGGTACAGGGCATGACGGTGCTGTTGCTGTTTTCATAGGCAGGCCCAGGGATAATTCAGATGCACTGTCAGATGCGCTGGAAGTCGGATATCTCAGCTATGAGATTTTCGAGTCAATGGCTGAAAAGGAACTTAATAAAATTTTAGATGATGTCTTTGGAA
>CAZVYR010000171.1:0-3463 GCA_964631555.1 uncultured Leptospirales bacterium | reverse complement strand
TTCGAGTCAATGGCTGAAAAGGAACTTAATAAAATTTTAGATGATGTCTTTGGAATGTGGGCTGTCACTGACTGCATTGTCGTACACAGATTCGGACGGGTCGAGATCGGTGAGGCGAGCATAGTTATTGCCGTTTCATCCCATCACAGGGATGAGGCCTTTAAGTCTGCCAGGTATATTATTGATACTGTTAAAAAGACGGTTCCTATCTGGAAGACAGAGCATTATGCAGACGGAACTACCCGTGTTTTTGACAGAAGCTGAAAGGAGCCGCCACTGGTTGTGTGATAAATATTATGCCATTAAAGAATAATAAGAAGATCGTTATCCTTGTCGGCGATGGTATGGCCGATTACCCTATTAAGGAACTGGGTGACAGAACGCCTCTTGAAGCTGCTATTACTCCAAACATGGATTATATCGCGGGTAAAGGTGTTCTCGGTCTTGCAAAGACTGTTCCTGACGGTTTGCCGCCCGGCAGTGATGTGGCT
Source organism: uncultured Leptospirales bacterium (assembly GCA_964631555.1). Lineage (GTDB taxonomy): Bacteria > Spirochaetota > UBA4802 > UBA4802 > JAFGDQ01 > CAZVYR01. The sequence continues at coordinate 2,972 of CAZVYR010000171.1, read as the reverse complement.
AACCTTTCAATATTCGGGTATGATCCTGCCTTGTGTTATACGGGAAGAGCTCCGCTTGAAGCGCTGAATATGGGCATTGAATTGAATGCAGATGATGTGGCTTTCAGGTGCAACCTTGTTGATATAAACGGCCGTATTATGGAAGACTTCAGCGCTGATCATATTGATACGGAATTCACAAAGGTCGTTATTGGGGAATTGCAGAAGGAGATGAACTCCGGGGGTATTGAATTATATCCCGGTGTATCTTACAGGAATATTTTAATATGGCGTAATTATCCTTACAGCGATATTCCGGCTACCGTACCTCCGCATGATATTCAGACTAAACAGATTGATGAGTATTTGCCTAAAGGACACGGCTCAGAAGAACTGATCAGTATGATGGATCGTTCACGGGAGATCATTGGCAGATCGGCTATTATTAAAAAAAGCAGATCAATATATAAAGGGAATCCGACTTCGACCTGGCTCTGGGGAGGCGGTAAAAAGCCTGCTATTGATACTCTGAATGCCAGGTTCGGGCTCCGGGGATATACAATTTCAGCAGTGGATCTTATTCACGGGATAGGCATGGCCGCAGGCCTGTCGTCATACTTTGTTGAGGGGGCTACAGGGTATCTTGACACGAATTATTCCGGGAAAGCGGAAGGCCTGCTGAAAGCTATTAAGGATTCGGATTTTGTTCTGCTGCATGTGGAAGCTCCTGATGAGGCCGGTCATGAGGGAAACCTGGAACATAAGCTCAGGGCAATAGAGGATTTTGATAAAAAGATCGTGGGAAGGGTACTTGACGGCATGTCCGCTTACTCCGATTATTGCGTCCTTGTTATGCCTGATCATCCGACCCCGATAAGCCTGAGGACTCATGCTTCTGATCCTGTTCCGTTCTGTATTTTCGGAAGCGGGACTATTTCCGGGTTCCGCGGTTCTGTGAAAGGGGCGTCTTTTAATGAAAAACCTGCCCTGGCAACCGGGAACTATATTGAGCAGGCTCATACTTTACTTGAAATTATGATAAATGGCGGGATATAGGCTGTTATAATCTCCCAATGGTTTAATTCTTTGCAGCCTTTTGCAGAAAGCTTTATTATAATAAAGGCAGGTTATTTTTAACCTGCCTTTTCTGTAACTGAGCTGATTCTCCGTATCATCTGCCCGGTAAACCGTGAATGCCGCTTTTTTCTTCAAAAACTTCTAATATACTTCTGTCGGCTAAATTAAAATTCAATTCTACCAGTCGTCACTCTGGCTGTCCTTGTATTTTGCGCGGACATTGGCCGTAATATCGTCAATATAGAATGTCTGCCATTCCGGATCAATAACGTTTGTGCCGAATTTAAACCAGGTGCCGGGGACATAAAGGATGCTGAGTATCTTGATATTGGAATTTGTTTCCAGGAAGCTGTCGTTTTGATTTATGTTTTGCGGCAGGGTCCTTTTTATCTTATGCCATCCATGGAAATTAAGCTTGCCGAAAGAAAGTTTATGAGCCTGGCCATCGGCGTCCAGAATGAATAGTGAAAGCTCACCTGTAAAGCGTTTCCCGTATACCCACATTGAAATACTCTGGCAGTATTGGTTTATTGTTGGTATTTTATCTGCAGGAAATTTTATCTGGATAGCGTTTTTCTTGGACCCTCTTAGTTTAACTCCGAGATATTTTTTCGAGTTGTTTACAGGAGCGGGGAATTCGTCCCTGATTGTTACTTTATATTCTTCATCTCCGCTTCTCTGGAAGATTATATCGCTTTCTTTGAATTGAATATTCTCAAAGTCCTGTACTACGATCTCCTGATATACGTCACCTTCAGGAGTTACAACAGGAGCTGCCACTTCTTTCGGAGCTTCCTGTTCGGGTTTCTCAGGCGCTGCTTCCTGACTGTATGAAATGGCGGATAAGAATAGTGCAATAAAGATTGCTAATGCGGTTCTTTTCATGAAAATAATTACCTCCACTTTTTATTTATATCTCGGTATATTTTAAAGAGACCTGAATTACTTATTTATTATATTTTAATTATAATAGCCTAAATTTAAGTTGTCAATCAATTTATTAATCATGGAAACAATAAAAACCGGGCATTATAGTGCATGAATAGCGTATCGGATACTACTTTTAAAGCGGCCAAAATCCGTATTTGAAACGGAGGGTATCTCTCGACAGGCTCTGGAACCTGGAACATTGAACTTGTTTTTAACGACTATAGGACGAATGTGAAACGGAGGGGAAACGGAGCGGATACGGTTTTGAAACGTAGTGAATGCGGCTATGAAACGTAGAGGATACGATTATGGAACGGAGGGGAAGCGACTCTGAAACGGAGGGGAAGGAATATTGTGCTGTGTTTTTTATATCCGCGGTGCCGCTGCTGCCTCTTTTCCCTGCTGATCTTAAGGAGCGTTAAGCGTTAATCAGACCTGTTTTTTTAGTAATTACAATTTTCTGTTTGTAAATATATTTATATATCCTGTAAATTACATATTATTATCGTACTTAATTAAGAATAAGGAATTTGCTTGTTAAACGGGATCAATCCTGCTGTTATGATTGAATTTTTATATTAAGCCGGATACAGGAGAATGTATTGTTTTGAGTGACAAGAGAGAAAAGAGGATCGATGTCAGGTATGGTGTCTCGGATTATGAGAACAGGGATATTTTTGAGGATGTCTGGATTGAGATCAATATTGATAATCCTTTTAAACCTGAGCTTGTAGATATCAGCCTGAACGGGGCCGGTTTTTTTATAAAAGAGACAGACGCGAAGGTGGATATTGATGAATTTAACAGACTTACTGATTATTTTATCAAGATTTATCTGCCTGATAATGTTATTTTAGCTGAAGTCAGAAGAATGTGGAGTGTAATCGTTGAAGAAGACGATACCAGGATTTTAAAAACCGGACTCGCTTTTGCTGTAATGTCTTCGGAAGACAGGCTCGTTCTCGCGGAATTTATCAAGACAATCA
>CAZVYR010000170.1:0-8110 GCA_964631555.1 uncultured Leptospirales bacterium | reverse complement strand
AAACGGAGGGGAAGCGTTTTTGGAAGACGGTATATTCGTAATCCGTCATTATGCCCAGGATTCCATTATTTTTTCAAAGGCGGATTCCCCGCTTCTTAGTACGCCCGAGTATCCGCCGCCAGGGTTGCCCCATGCGCCGGCAAGGTACAGTCCTTTGACAGGTGTGACGTTGTTTATCCTGTTCATAAAGGCATTAGCCATGGATTGCTCGTATCCATAGATAGCGCCTTCGGTATTGCCTGTATAACGCCGGTTGGTAAGAGGTGTGGCTGCTTCCTTAACTTCGATCATGGACGACAGTCCGGGGATGACCATCTTCTCAGCCCTGTTAATCAGTATATCCGCCCATTTATTCTTTTGAGTCCGATATGCTTTCTTTTGGCCTGAATCATAATCCTGCTCAAATTTACGCCATGGTTCGTATCCGCACAGGAAAAGAAGCATTAAAGTAGAAGTGCCTGGCTTTGAATATTCTTTAAAGGCATTATCATATATAGTTACACTGAAAGATCCGTTTTGGATATCGCCTTTTATACAGGATGCATAATCTTCTTCCGGCCCGCGGCCTGAGGATACATGTGTGCTGTATGTTTTTATTATGCCTCTTAGTTCTTTGTTCAGGCCGAGCCATACTGTAAAGCACGAAATACTGGGCCTGTAATTTTCGAGCTTCTTTAAATAATCATCTGGTACTGTTCCGGGGGCGAGCATTTTTTTAAATGTTGTTATAGAGCTCGCATTGCTGACTACAGCTTTGGCAGGCAATGTCTGTCCGCCGGAAAGCGTAACACCGGTCACTGCGCTGTTCCCGGTTAATATTTTTTCTGCGGATGTATTATAAATTATCTTGCCCCCTGACTTTTCTATTACATCAGCAAGCAGGTCACTCAGGTTCTGTGAGCGCTGCTTTATATAAAAAGAACCGTCTTTCAGGTATCCGCCTGTAGCATTCGCGTAGTAAAAGCCTGAAAGCCTGGAGGGCGGCAATCCGTAATATCCCCAGAGTGCGCTCAGGACATTCTTCAGGCCGGGATCTTTCACGTAGTCGTTGATAAAATCTGCCAGGGTCTTGTTTCGTATATTCCACATTTTTTTGTACTGAAACGGGAAGAGAATTTTAATAAACTTTCCTTTCTTTTGACTGAACTTTTCCACTTCTTCGGATAGCCCTGTCATTTCATGAACAACATGAGCGATTCCTTCTTTTTCAGAGGGAAAATGTTCGCTTAAAAGCCGGATATATGCTTCTGGATTCTGCTGAGGTACACTGATCTCAAGATTCGGTGTTTTTAAAAGATAGATCTCGGGCAGCTTGACTAGCTTAAGTTTCTCAAGGACTCCAAGATGTTTTAAAGTATTTGCTGAAGCATTTTCATTATTTCCATTAATAGAAGTTCCGTGCAGGGATACTTCGAATGTGAATTTGCCGCCTGACCTGTCAAAGGATGTTGCGTATCCTCCGGGAACTGTATGCTGTTCAACAACAGTCACAGGGATGCCCTGCTTGGCAAGATAAGCGCCGCAGCACAGGCCTCCCAATCCTGCACCTATTATTACAACAGGATATTCTTTCTTAGAGCCCATCTTTGAAGCATAGGCCATGATCTTTGTCCAGTTCAGTGTAAGGGATGCAGCGGTCATTGCGGAAACAGCCAGAAAGGTTCGTCTGGAAACCGTCTTCCTGAACATATCTTTTCTCCTTGCGGATAGACTGGGGTATGAAACATTTGTATTATATTTATTTTAAATATTCTTGTCAATATGCAAGGGAATAAACGATACTTAATGAGGAATGAACGGTATTATTATATGTATGAATATTTTAATTAATAATATAAACATGCCTTAACAGCAGAGATATACCTGACTATATGGGTATGAGGGCCTTCTTCGCCGTGATTCTCGTGGTCCTCCATCAGGCCTGTTTCTATGACAGTAAAATCTTTAAAATGACTGACGAGGTCTTCTTCTGTGAAATAATGAACAGGTCTCCCGGGCTTGCTTTCGTAAGTGCTTTCCTCCACCAGGCTGCCCCTTCCGTAACTCGGTTCTTTTTCTGAGAACACTGCAAAGACTGCAATGCCGTTATTGTTCAACTGGGTATAGCATTTGTTTATAAAATCAAGGCGGTCTTTTTGTATCAAAAGATGAAGAGTATTAAAACAATATATGCCGTCATAAGTATCATTGCTGAAAGGCATATCAATAACGCTGCCGTGAAATATTTTAAGAGCCGGATTTTCTTCTTTAATCAGCGATATTGCTTTTTCGGATATCTCGATACCGTGGACTATAAAATTATTTTGAAGAAATAAGTCAGCATTTCTTCCGTATCCTATTCCAGGTATCAGTATTTTTGAAATATTATGCTTCTTAAAAAGCTCAAGTGTATAGGCCGCTGTATTGCTCGGGCTTGTTCCCCAAATTCTTTCTTCCTGAGTGAATCTGTTATTCCAGTAGTCTTTCATAGAGTTTTATTATCCCGGTTGAAAACTTAAGAAGCCTATGGTTTTATTATTTTATATTTATTTGTAAAGTTCGATAAAAATAATCCACCATAGACCATCCATTATGCTTCCAGAATGACAGGAGATCAATATTAGTGTCGAGAATAAAGGCATTGCATTTTTTTATTCCCTGATCTTTCAGAGATTTTAATGATATATTCAGCAATTCCTTTGCAATACCAAGTTTTCTGTACTTATTTTCTATTGCAAGATGATGTAAGTAACCGCGCCTGCCGTCCTGGCCGCATTTTATTGTACCTATTATTTTATTATCACGTAAGGCAATATAAGAAAGACCTGGATTACGTTTTAAATATACTTCAAGATTTTCATATAAATCGGAATCATCTATATTCAGGCCTTCACAGGATTTCCAAAAAGAAATAACTTCGGGATAATCATCAATTATCATTTCACGAATATAATGTTCCATTTTTGTTTATTGTAATATAATTATAATTAAGTTTCCATGAGATACTTCGTTGTGTTCAGATCAATTTTATAATTAAGAATGTCCTGAAACAAACATAACGGTATTGGTTATGAATCTGATCTTTTCATTCTCTTTATATTTTAGAAAATGAATCTGTAATTCTTCCATCATTGATTTGAATGCTTTGCTGTTTTCCTTCGGGCAATACGAGGTTGTCCTGACTCTGCCTATGAGCTCATCAAGACTAAACATCTGATTATTGCTAATTGAATATTCACTAACCTTATTCGGGCTGAAATATTTGATTATCTCGCTTTCTTTATACAGATCATATCCTATTTTTTTATATTCAGAACAATATTTCAGAAGGATGCGATCATACTCCTTCATTATATTTGCTGTGTTATCTCTTTTATTCCAGATTAAAGCAATGAACCCGTTATCTTTCAGTATTCTGCTGAATTCATGTTTTGTTATTTGTCTGTCAAACCAGTGAAATGCCTGCCCGCTTATAATGAAATCAACGCAGTTGTCTTTTAAGGTTGTCTTCTCTGCTGAAGCATTTATTGAAATAAAGTTTTTATTTCCAGCATATATTTTTTCTGCTGCATTTCTCATCTCAGCATTCGGCTCAACTGCATATACTGTGTTCCCGTTTTTTAAAAAGAGACCCGATAATTTCCCTGTCCCTGATCCAATATCCGCGATTACAGATGATCCGGAAAGATTGTATTCGTTTTGTAGTATTTTAATTATTCCTTCAGGGTAGCCGGGTCTGTATTTAACATAATCATCAACCAGATCAGAAAATCGTTGTTTAGGTTTCAGCTTTTTTATATCCATATGATGTTAAAAAGAATTTACCCAATTTATTAATTTGCAGAACTAATAGGATGATTATAAATAAATATTATATTTTCTTAAAATGCACTTCCGGTGCTGCTCCTAATGCTTTCCCAATTTTTCTTAAAAAGGAAAGTGATAAGTTTTTATATTCTCCTGATTCTAACCGGGCAATTGCAGGTTGAGAAGTACCGGAAATTTCTGCTAATTGTTTCTGGGTTAAATTTGCTTCCTGGCGTAATTTAATAACCTCTATGGCTATTTCAAATTCTTTTTCAAGCGCTTCATACTCTTTTCGGAAGTTCTTATTTTTTAACTGCTTTTTAAGCAATGATTTTGCACTTATAGTTTTCATTTTGGCCATTTTATCCCTCTTTAAATTTATTCATCATATCGATTGCCTTTTGTATTTGAGTCTTATCAGTTTTATTGGCTTTTTTAATATAACCTGATGTAACAATATAAATTTTATCCTTCCAATAAAAATAAAATAAACGACAAATATTATTCGCTAATTTAATTCTTAATTCATACAAATTTTCAACTGTCTTAATTTTTTTTGAATGAGGTTCCGGTAAAAAATAACCAAATTCCTCTAATAACGAAACTGTTCTTTGAATCTTTGCCTGCATTTTATCAGGTAAGGATAAAATAAAAGCAACCGCTTCTTCCAATAATTCTACTTTAAAGTTCATAAAGTTATTATACCAAATTTGATATATAGTGTCAATTTATTTTAATAATTTTGAAGTTGTTTAATGGTAATATAAGCATAAATAAACAATTTATTGTATTCGTTCCCGTAGTAAATTAAGACCTAAACCTATGTAAACGATACCTGCGAGTTTTTCGAATATTATGTTTATCTTTTTATTTCTTTTTAATCTTCTTGATATTCCGGAAGAGAATATTGCAATTACAAAACACCAGATCGTGCCTGTTGTGATAAATATGGAGCCGAGGAACAGAAACGACAATACGCCGCGATTATTATTGGGATCAACGAATTGAGGCAGAAAAGACAGAAAGAAAAGGGCTACTTTTGGGTTCAGGAGATTAATGAGAAGTCCCTGTTTGTATATCCGGAAATTTGTCTGCCTTGATAACCGGGTATTGTTTTCAGCAGCGGATTTCTTTGTTATGAGAAACATTATTCCCAGATAGATCAGATATCCAGCACCTATGCATTTAACAAGATAAAATATTTTAACTGATGCGGTAAGGATGGAGGATAATCCGAGGCCGGCAAGCGCTGTATGTATCAGTCCTCCTGTGCTTATGCCGAGTACTGACATTATTCCCGCTCTTCTGCCCTGTGAAATGCTGCGGCTTATGATGTACATTGTATCAGGGCCCGGATAAAGGTTGAGGCCTATGCCTGCGATAATAAAAGCCGCGAGATGTACTGTGCCGAACATTATTAAATATCCTTAAAAAATATTTTAAGCGTTATATTGTAATAATCGTTAATGAGTTATATGGGAAGTGTAGTATACTGTACGGTTTATTGACATTTCCGGGGTTATAAGTCAATGGTATTTTAAAATTTAACGGAACGTTAATTTTAAGAGAATCGAACCACAATATGACGACTTTGGTACGACTGTGAAACGGAGGGGAAGCGAATCTGAAGCGACTCTGAAACGGAGGAAGCTTAAGCAGGAATGTCCATTCAGGATTTTTCTGTTTAATTTGAAGTCGCGAATAAGTCAGAGATGGCTATTATAGCCCTTCTTTTTAAAAAATAAATTGATATTTATTTTAGAAAATTGCTTGTTTTTTATTGATGCCTGTGCATTCTTTATGCAGAATAAATATAATTAACTTCGTTGCAGAAAATGGCGCTGTTTGGCCGGCATATTACTGCACAACATATATCTTCCGGATTAAATTAAATTTTCTCCATACTAATCTTCTTAATACGGGAATATTTCTTTAATTTAACCTGCAATGAAAAATATATATTTATATTTTCAGTAAAAACTGGAAGAAGAAACGATATATATTAATTCCCGTAGACAAGGCTTATTCTTTAATATTCATAAATGGATTTTAAGGATTATTAAATCAAACTTTCCTGTGATTCGGAGTGTTGCCGCAGTCATTGAATACAGTTCAGCCGTTTGTCCGGGATTAGATATGCCGTTATAAAAACCGAAAGGAGAAAAAAATGAATATTTACGTAGGAAGTCTGTCTAATGATGTTAATGATGAGCAACTTCATGCTGCGTTCGAGGCGTATGGGCATGTTGAGTCTGCCAGTATAATCAAAGACAGATTTAGCGGTGAATCAAGAGGCTTCGGATTTGTTGAGATGTCGAATAAGGAAGAAGCAAAAGCCGCTATTGAGGCGCTTAACGGCACGCAGATGAACGGCCGAAGCATTGTTGTTAATGAAGCAAGGCCCAAGAACGACAGCCGTGATTCCAGAGGTGGAGGCGGCAGGGGCAAAAGACGCAGCGGCGGAGGAGGCGGTGGAGGATTCGGCGGGAATAAAAGACGCTGGTAGTTTTCTGCAATCTTCGATTATTATTTTGCATAAAATATTTGAAGTTCATAAATGTTTTATTAAATAGAAGTATTATAATATAGCTGACTTCTTTATGAATAAAGGTCGATTATGTGCCGTAACATCCTGCGGCACATAATCGGGAATTTTTTAAAAACGCTGCTGTAGTGGTAACAGCAGTAACACAGGAAAGACTGTCGGCAGACATTTAATTTGTTCTTATTTTTGTAAGCAACATGCTTTTTTTAACCTTCTTAATAATATTTAAAATTTTATAATGATCATGAGTATGGTAGAACTCACTAATGCAGCACTGCCGTTATACCGAGGCCCTTGCCATAGAGGTTATCCTCCGGATTATCTTTATATTTCTTCTCCCTTAGATAAACAGCATACGTTGTTTTCCTCCATAACGATATAAATAATTCTTTTGTCCCCATAGTCGAGATCCTGAACAAGATCATATTAATTCCTGCTAAATGATTCCATAAACTCATCAAAGTTGCTTTCCCTTACAAGTTTGACCGCTTCGTTATATGTCAGGGCAGCAGCAAATAGATTAAACTTCATAAAGAGAAAAAAGAAAATAATTGAAGTTCTAAACATTACTGACTCCGGCTATTTATTTAGTATATTTTAAGACAAAATAAAGCTTTCCACCGTATGCAGCGGGGGATTAAACCATTGGGAGATTAAATATAGTATAAAAAGCATGGTGAATTTGCCTCTTTTGAAAATAAAATACCACGGCAATTATTAGAAATTGTATGACTTTGTCCAAATATATTTAATATTCATTCTGAAAAAATGACATTATTGATGTAATTGGCCTGAAAAATATAACATTTTAAGTATGGCACGATAATTGCTTATATTATGTTACTAACCTGTACCTGATAGTATTGGTCAGAAAAATAATAATAAAGTCAAGGAGGCTTTAATGTTTCAAAAATCAGGGTTGGCGGTTATGTCGTGTGTAGCCGGATTATTGTTATTGTCGTGTTTCACTGCTTCAAAGAATAATCCGGCAGATTCAAAAGCCGGCAAAAGTGAAGCTGCGGTTGCCGGGCCTGTAAGTCTAAATGTCATTCCATCCGCAGTGCGGTTAAAGACAGGAGAAATCGTGGAACTCTCTGCTGTAGGATGGGATAAATTCGGCAAACAAATCTCACTGAACTCTGTACCGAACTGGAAAATTACGTCAGGAGAAAAATCCGGGTCTTTGAATAAAGCATTCGGAGAGAAAGTACAGTTTACCGGTAAGTCGGCAGGGATTTGTAATGTTTTAGTATCGAGCGGACCGCTATCAAAGGCAGTCTCAATTGAAGTAATGAAAGCACAAACTTCTGTAAAACAGAATAATATTAAAAAAGATAAGTAATAAAATTTAATTAATATAAAGGAGTAAAGCTATGAACACTAAAAAGTTATTAAGCTTGCTTGTTGCCGTTGCTGTCGCTGGAGTATTGTTTTCCTCAGGCAGTCTGACCGGAAAAAACCTGGTAAAACCAAAGGAATACACTGCTAACGGAGTTATTCAGAAGGTTACAGAGAAAAATCAATCGATTTTTATTAAAAGCGATAAGAAGGTAATTAAGTTTCAGGCAAGCAAAGAATTATGCGATCAATACAAGGACAAACTGAACTCCATGGTTACAGTTAAATATACCAGAGAGAAAAACAAGACGTTACTTATAAAGAGTATGAATTTGAAACCCGATAAAAAGATGTAGGGATATATTCTATAATACCTCATAAAGGGAGAAAATTTTACCGGGAGGAAGAGATTGCTGTCTTCCTCCCACTCTTTAATTTCCT
>CAZVYR010000169.1:0-8159 GCA_964631555.1 uncultured Leptospirales bacterium | reverse complement strand
CTGGCGCATGATACGCAAGCCTCAGCATCAAGGAGCTGCTTCCATGTAAAACCGGCAATTGACTTTACTCCGGCCAGGCCTTCAGCCGAAGCAAGTTTCAGCTTGCCCGGAGCGCTCTTTCTTCTGTAAAGAACGTTCAGCGGCGAAACCGCGATATGACGGAAAAAAGTAAACGGAAGAACAGCTATAAAAGCAAGAACAGCAAAAAAGTGAAGCCGTATCATGAGCTGCATAAACAACGGCGAGTCCGGCATTCCGGCTGATATTAACCAGCCAATAGGAGAAGCCCATACCTGGCCAGGTTCTTCGCTGAGAATGCTGATACGGGTTCCCTCTGCCACAAAGCCGGTTACCAGGATTACTAACAAAATGAAAATGGGAAGAAGAGTCCTTTGCGGCCCGGTTGAGCTATTCGATATAATTCGTTTAATAATAAAAAATATAATACTTAGAATAAATAAAAATCCAATGATATCCAGAATCAAAGATAATATAATTGCCGGCTCCCGGGGAATCGAAAAATTGAATTGTGCAAGTATAATGATAACAAGCGGCAGGGTAAAACCCCAGAATACAATCAGATGCGCGGTTCCCTTAATACGTTTCTCAAGAATCTTCCTGTGACCAAGGAGATAAAGCAAAAATCCTTTTATATCGGCAGAGCGTTCTTCCGCAAGACCTGCCTTCCATACAGACCTGCGCTTTGCAAAGCCCGCGATCATTATTGCGAATGAAACGCATATTAAAAATATGTCAAATGCAGTGAGCAAAATATCACTTCCCCTGTCTTTTTAATTTGCCTGGTGTTTTTTTGATAATATAACCGAGTATACCCAGCAAAAATATTATGATAACTGCCTTATAAATCATCGCTGAAATACGGACAACCGGTTTTGTTGTATTATCCTGTACATGAAAATAGCCTGTGAGCATGCTGTCCTTCATTTTCATGTGGCAGATATAACAGTTGTCCCTGTTGACCGGCTCTTTTTCACCATGCGCGGCCTGACCCTGGTGGCAGCCCAGGCAATTCGTTTTCTCGTAAGAACGGCTGAAATCCTGTTTCTTATGAGACCTGATCTTCAGGGACGACAGAAATGTAAAAAACCCTGTGCTCTTGCCTGGCTTGCCCTCGCCATGACAACACCCGCAATCCACAAAACCCGATCCTTCTGTTTCTTCATGAGTCGTGTCTTTTATTCCTGCATGACAATCCAAACACGATATTATACTTCCGTGCGGGGAATCGTTATACGTCTCTATTGATATTTTAAGCCCGCTTCCGCTGCTTTCACCAGTGTGGCATTTTATGCACTCCTTCTGTGTATAAGCCCTGGCCTGGATTGGAATACACAAGACCATGAAAAAAAATATCGGGCATAATTTTTTCATAAGTTTAATCCGGTATACTTTTCTCTTTTATTTTTTTAATCAGCAAAGGAATGATCTCCTGCAAGTCTCCTGTCACCGACAGGTCGGCAAAGCGGAATATTCTTGCGTTGGGATCCTTGTTTATGGCAACTACGAGCTGTGATCTTTCCATGCCTGCCGTGAATTCATTAGCCCCGGATATCCCGCATGCGAACATAAGCCGCGGTGCAACTGTTTTCCCGGTCTGTCCTATCTGCCGTTCAAAGGGTAGGATGTCCCAGTCGATTACAGGTCTCGTGCCTCCCACTGATCCGCCAATGAGCCCTGCCAGTTCATGAATGATGTTGAAAGAGTCGCCCCTCCCGGCACCACGTCCGGCTGAAATTATAATATCTGCTTCTTCTATGTTCAGGTCTTCAGGGGAAGATTCTATAATACCTGTTATTTTTGTCTTTTGCATATCAGTAGTTATATCCGCGGATATCCTGATAATTTCCGCTTTTTGTTTTTGTAAAGGAGCTGTTTCACTTAGCACGGACGGTAAAAAGCATATTACAGGGCAGGGCTGTATATCAAAAATTAGTTTTTCAAACAAATAGCCGTTAGCTACAGGACGTACTGCTTCGTACTTCCCTTTGCCGTTGATCTTAATATCCATGGCTCTTGTCACAAGCGGGCTTTCCATCAATGCGGAAAGCCTTGGAGCAAGATCAGCGGTAATTGTATTCTCAGCCATCATGATGCAGGAAGGGTTGTATTTCCTGAGAGCATTCATAAATACCCAGGAATAAAGTTCTCCGTGATACCGTGTAAGGGATTCGCTTTCAATATAAACTATTCTGTCAGCCCCGTAAATCCCGGGCTCTTGAATAGCGTCTCCCATCCTATAGCCGATTGCAACAGCGGTAACCTTGCCGTCTCCCGCGTAATCAGCAACGAAACGTCTCGCTTCCGAAACAAGTCCTGGCACGTCTGCCTCAGGCTCGCCGTCCCTGTACTGTGCGTATACCCAGATGTCCATAGAATCCTGTTTCATAGACTTCTTCCCAGCCTGTGTGCTTCCGCGATTGCCATGTCCGTTTTCCTCGGTGCAACGCAGTCGCCGATCCTGTAAAGCTCCCTCACTTTACCCTTAAGGTCGAAATACAGGGAATCCAGTGATACATTTCCCGCGGCAAGCACTACAGTATCATATCCGTTAAAATCGATCATCTTGTTTGAATAAACATTGAGCCCTTTTACAAGGGTCTTTTGTATCTCAAGCACCGCGATATCCGGTGTAAAAGTAACCCCCTTCAATGCAAGACGCTGTCTTGAAAGAAAAAGATCCTGCAAAGGCCCGAGGCTGCCGCCAGCGAAAAGAGATGATGTTATAATATGTACAGCCTTCCCGCGATCCGCAAGCAATTCCGCTGTGCCTGTAGACTGGTGATGCCCTTCAAGGTCAATAAGAAGCACCTTCGGGCCCGGCTCTGCCTCTCCGTTAAGGACCTGCTGCGTGTTGACTACATCAGGAAAAGAGTACTCCCCTGGGAAAGGCTTTTCTTTAGGCACCGAGCCTGTGGCAATAACAACTGCGTCAGGTTCTTCCCTGAGGATCATATCAGTATCAGCCTGTACACCGAGCCTCATATCTATATCCAGCTTGTTAACCTGGCTTAAGAGCCAGCGGGTAACTCCCGTTATCTCCTGCCTCCCTGCCGCTTTTCCGGCTATGAGGTTCTGGCCGCCCGGCTCTTCGTTCTTTTCGAACAGTATCACATTATGCTTTCTAAGCGAAGCTGTTCTTGAAACCTCAAGCCCGGCAGGGCCGGCTCCTACAACGATCACTTTCCTGGGCCGTTCACATGATCTCAATGTGTTCATGCCAAGTGTCTTTTCCTCGCCTACAGCCGGATTCTGTATGCATCCAAGACTGTATCCAAGACCCATGCGTCCTATGCATCCCTGGTTGCATGCAATGCAGTGACGGATGTCCTCAGCCCTGCCTTCCATTGCCTTGTTCGGCAGCTCCGGGTCGCAGATAAGAGCCCGCACCATTCCGATCATGTCGGCCTGGCCGTTCTCCAGGATATTCTCTGCAAGGTGAGGATCGTTGATTCTATTCGTGCAGAAAACAGGAAGATCGACAACAGAACGCATGGCCGCGGAAAGGGGCACAGTATATGCAAGGGGCGTATGCATAGAGCCTTCCACAAGAAAAAGATTATGGAATGTCCCAAGGCTGAGATCCAGAAAATTTATATTCCCGGTCTCTTCGAGCTTCTTTGCTATAAGCTTCGTGTCTTCGAGAGTGAGCCCTCCCCTGGGATGCATCTCGTCTGCATTCAGTCGCACGCCGAGTGTAAAGTCAGGGCCGACTGTCCTGCGTACTGCTTCTATAACTTCCAGGCAGAACCTCATTCTGTTATCAAAACTGCCGCCGTATTCATCCTCGCGTAAGTTGGTGGCAGGGGAGAGAAACTGCCTGATCAGAGAGCTGTGGCCCAACTGCAGTTCAATCCCGTCGAATCCACCTTCAACAGCATGGGCAGCGCTCTTTGCATAATATTCGGTGCAGTCTTTTATATCTTCGGCTTCCATTTCCATGCAGGTTTCCCTGAATATAGGGTCAGAGCCTGTGGAAGGACCCCATACCGGAAGTCTTGAAATGCTTCCGTCAGCCTGCATGCCGTTATGGTTTAACTGCGCGAATATCTTTGTATTGTATTCATGAATAACATTGGTAAGCGCTTTAAAGCCCGGGATCACGTCCGGTTCAAAGGCATCAACCAGCTTGTCATACGCATGGTCAGTAGGGTGAACGGTCAGCTCTTCAGTGGTTATCAGGCCGCATCCCCCTTTTGCTCTTTCTTTATAATAATATATATGCCGTTCGCTTATCTTCTGGTCTTCCCCGAAGTTGGTCATATGCGCGGCAAAGTGTATGCGGTTAGGAACGATCACAGAGCCTATCTTAAAAGGAGAAAACAGGTACCTGAACTCGTTCATATTTTCTCTCCAGCTTTTCTGCCTTCAATGATCGCCATGTCTATCCCTCTTGGAGCGACGCAGTCACCGGCCCTGTATATTTCTTTTACTTTTCCTTTTAATTCTTTATATATCCTGTCTTCAGGGGTATTGCCCATATCAAGTATGATATTGTCATAGCCGCTGAATGATAAAGGATTGTTTGTATAAAGATCGCGGGCTTTTACAGTACTTCCCTGTATCTCATCTATAAGGACATCCGTCTGAAAAATTACTCCCTTCTGAAGCAGCCTCTGCCTTGACAACGAGAGATCGCCGAGAGACGCGAGCTCAATGCCGATAAAAAGATCGCTGGTAACCATGTGGATATTCTTACCCTGGTCTGCGAGAAATTCAACTGTTGAAGCGGAATGATGTCCCCCGTTCTCGTCAATGAAAAGTATCTTTTCCCCGACAGCATATTCCCCGCTCAGAACATCCCATACAGTCAGAATAACAGGCGGCCCGTAGTCCCCGGGAACAGGCTTCCTCACAGGCACAGATCCTGTGGCAATGATCACTGCATCCGGATTCTGTTCAGTGACAAAAGAAGCGCCGGCATTAGTATTGGTTATAATGGGAACCTTAAGCTGTTCGAGCATTCGTCTGAGGTAGAGGATGACCGACATCATTCCCTCGCGCTTCGGCCTCTTGCTGATCAGCCTTATCTGCCCGCCTGTCTCTTCGTCCTTCTCATACAGGATGACCTCATGCCCTCTCTGAGCGGCAGTCCTGGCAGCTTCCAGCCCGGCCGGGCCTCCGCCTATAACGATCACACTTTTTTTTAATGAAGGAAGTACTGAAGCTGAATCCTGAACCGCGAATTCTCTTCCAACTTCGGGATTCTGAATACAGCCAATTGCTTTATTGCTGTTGACCCGGCCAATGCAGCCTTTGTTATCCCTTACGCAATGCCTTATATCATCAGGCCGTCCCTCGTAAGCTTTAAGAATCGCGTCAGGGTCGCAGATCAGGTTCCTGATCATGCCTGCGGCATCAGCCTGTCCCTTTTGTAATATTTCATTTGCCATATGCGGACTGCTGATATGGTGGCTTGCAATGACCGGAACATTGACCGTCTTTTTTACTCTTTCTGCTGCTTCTATAGTGAACCCGAAAGGAGTATGCATTGAAGCCATAGCCAGGTAAAGGTTATAGTATGTGCCAACGCTTATGTTTATAAAATCGATCCCGCTTTCGTCCGCGAAACGCCTGGCAACTAAGTCCGACTCAGGCGGTTCAATAGCTCCCCAGAACTTCTCGTCAACACAAAGCCGAATGCCCACAGTAAAGTCATTGTCCACAGCATCCCTTACAGCCTGAACCGTCTGAAGAGGAAATCTCATCCGGTTCTCCGTGCTCCCTCCGTATTCATCCCCGCGATGATTGCTGAGCGGAGAAAGGAACTGCCTGAGTATGGACTCCGGCCCTATATCGATCTCCACCCCGTCAAACCCGCCCTGTTTTGCTATTCGCGCGGCATTTGAGAAGGCATTTATCAGCACGTCAAAATCTTCTTTTTCCATGGGCTTGGCTGTTTCCCCGAACGCGATATCAGCCACAGCCGAAGGCCCCCATATTGCTTTACGGCTAATAGCCCCGCTGCTCTGGAACCCGTGATGATTGATGTTCGCGAAGACAGCGGTCCCATGCCTATGAACAGAGTCGGTCAGTCTCTTAAAGTCGCTTTCGCAGTCCGGGCCATTTATATCGATCATTGACTCCCACGGCTTGTCATCAGGATGAATGCACAATTCCCCCATAATTATAAGACCGCATTTTCCCTGCGCTCTTCTTGTATAGTAAGCAATATGCTGATCGGTCAGCCGTCCCTTTTTTGCGAAGTTCGTCCGGTGAGCGAGAAAGCACGCCCGGTTAGGTATTGTAGTATTGCCCAGCTTCAGCGGGCTGAAGAGATGATTAAGATCAGTGGTATTATTCTCAGGTGCCATTTTATTTATTAAATCAAACAACAGCAGTCTTTTCGCAGGTATCATCCTCTGATTTTTTCTGAATATTAACCAGGCACTCAGGATCATGGCAGTCAAGCGACTTTGTCAGAAAATAAGCTACAGCAGGACATCCCCCGTGACAAATATTAAACCTGGGGCATTCGGCGCAGGCGTCTATCCTGATATTCCTGATCATATTGAATACAGGGGAATTATTCCATATAGAGCTGAAAGATTCATTGAAAATATTGCCTGCCAGGAACTCTTCATCCTGCAGAAAAGCGCATGGATAAATACTCCCGTCAGGCAGCATGCTGCACGTCATTTTGGCAGCTCCGCACATATTCAGCCCCAGCTTCTGCCTGTCCGCGGCTGTTATTGAAAAAAAAGAATCCCCTGTCAAAACATCCTTGTGTGCGCTTAAAAAAGAAGAAAGCTCGACCAACTGTGTTTTAGTCAAATGAAAAGCGTTCCAGGCTTCCTTGCCGCTGCCGGAAGGCCTGAACCTGGACAAACGTATTTTCGCTTTATAAAACTTCGCGAGATCGTAAAGCTGCATAATTTCTTTAAAATTTATGCTGGTTACTACTGTATTTATGCTGGTATGTGGAATGTCGTATTTGGCAAGAAGCTCAATTCCGTTAAGTATCCGCGCGTAAGTTCCACCTCCCCTGATACGGTCATTCGTTTCAGGAACAGCGCCGTCAAGGCTGACCTGCAGCCTCAGAAGATCCATTGCTTTGAATCTCTTTACAAGGGCATCGTCAAGAACAGTACCGTTTGTGCTTACACATGTAGTTATGGATTTGGAGTGAGCATAGTCCAGTATATCCATGAAGTCATGCCTGAGAAAAGGTTCGCCTCCGCCGAAATTTATCTGAAACACCTTCAGCGAATCCAGCTCGTCAATTACTGCTGCACATTCGCTGAAATCCAGTTCCCTTTTAGGGATTTTTCTAGATTCCATTGACAGGCAATGACTGCACTGCAGGTTGCATACATCAGTGATCTCCCAGGTAAGGTTCACAGGCGCACTGAGCAGTGTGTTATACGCAAGACCCTCTTTCAATTATAATCCCCTTTTTGATCAAATCTCTGATCAGTTTCTTTACAGTCCCTGTTCCCGCCGGGCTCAGATCACTGAGCTGAAGCATATTGCTGTCCTCTGAATAAAAGACAGGCTCCAAAAGCGTTCCGGACTTTACAAAGGTGAGCATATTATCCATGGTATTGTAAAACAATAAACCAAAGGATTCCTTTCTTACTCTCATTCCCGGAGAAAGCAGGTACAAATTATTTGTTGCCGTATCTTTCAAAAAAATACCCGTTGCGGATTAATATACACCGCAGATGCCGTCAACAGTCAGGTCTTCTATCTCTATCTCTTCAAGTATCTCAGGTATTATTTCATCGGGGTTATCATCGAGGTTGCTGATGGTATTCTGATTGGTTATGGTGCCGGTTGACTTTTCTTCCATGTAATTCATCCTTGTGTACGTTAGTGTCTGAAGCTTAGTGATAGTACTAATAACAAAAAAATATCAAAGGGACATGTAAAGCAGGCAATCAATCAATAAATAGTGGGTGATATGAACTTTGGGCATTAAGGATGTTGCCACAATTCGTACAGGCAAAACTCTTAATCAAGCCGGTTATATTTAATAAACCTGAACGATTGCCTGTTCACTAGATAAAATTAAACGCTGTATGTCAAATAATTTTTACCAGCAGAACCTTTACTTATAATCAGGCAAGTGTTGTTAGTATTAACTTAAAAAAATTTACGAATTGGAACGAGAGTACAAATATCTTAAAATTAATAATATT
>CAZVYR010000168.1:0-8170 GCA_964631555.1 uncultured Leptospirales bacterium | reverse complement strand
CTTCTTTGGCGGGTAACTCCGGATCAGGAAGTAATTCATTCCCGCGACAAGGAGAGCAGATATACCCAGGCTGACCCAGACCATTCTCCAGCTCCAGGCTGTAATAATAAAGGGTATAATTATACTCCATACCGCTATACCTGCTGTTGTTCCAAGATCGACAATGGAAATAATGATCCCTCTTCTTTTCGCACTGACCCATCGCATGACAACTGTGACAACCGGGGACCAGCATGCTGAATGGCCGATACCAGCAAGGGCGAAAAAGAGGCAGGCCTGGACGAGTGAGCCGGATAATGACATCAGGTAAGCGCCTATCCCGAGAATTGCCACAAAAACAGAAAGAATGATTTTAACATCGGATCTGTCCGCAAGAAAACCGAATAATGGGGCGAACATTGTATAGGTCAAGAAATAACATGAAAAGATGATGCCTGCATCGGTTTTTGAGATCGCGAGTGCAGGGAGCATATAGGGTAATATGATCCCATAGGAATACCTGATAGCAAATGCCACGAACACAGTGCAAAAACCCGCTATTATTATACCTGCCGCACGTTTATTCATTATACCTCTTCCTTACTTGTTGCAAAACTAATTTTTCAGGAGAAATGCAACAACTATAGTATTTTAAAATGGAATATGGACTCTGATTAATATTTTAATTAATTATTTAAAAATATAAAATATTTTAATATTTTTCTTGACAACTTTTTATAAATGTCTTGTATTGAATACAAAACTTAGGTTTTATCTGTAAAACTCAAAATGAAAAAAGATAATTTACGATTTAATATTAAATACATAGTACCTGCGGTAGAGCAGGCTTCGCAAATACTTTTTTGCCTTGCAAACGGTAATTCTTCGCATATGAGCCTGATTGATATTTGTACAAGTGTAGGTATTCATAAAAGCAAAGCATATTCTATTCTTAATACTCTGCAAAAATTCAACCTTATTCAAAGGAACATAGACCGCAAAGGCTATTCCCTTGGGCCCAGTTTGATCACTCTTTCCAGAAAAGTACTTGATAATTTTGATATTTCAAGAATTGCTGAACCTGCTTTAATGGCGCTGGCGAGACATACAAGCGGTACCGTGACATTAGGATTAATTGTTGAAGATAAGGTATATATTATTGCTAAGTTTGAAGGCGAACCTGATGTGGATATTACTGCAAGAATAGGTCATACTTATCCTCTTAGTTACGGTTCACACGGGAAGGCAATTGCCGCTTTTCTTTCGGAGACGGAACTTGGGCAGATGCTTGAAAGAGACGATCTTTATTTTCACGGGAAGCCGGAAAATCTTGACCGCGAAAGGCTGCAGGAGGAGTTGCGAGAGTGCAGAGTTAAAGGATTTGCCCTGGATCTGGGGGAAGTAAGATCCGGTCTTAATACAGCGGCTGCGCCTGTGCTTGGCCCGAGTGGAACACCTATCGGGTATATTGCTCTTTTAGGGCTTTTCAGTCCCGAAGCAGCAGAGAGTTACGGACCATTGGTCGCGGAAGCAGGAAAAAAGATATCACAGCAGCTTGGACTGGGGACTGATTAAAAGCTGAAGCAGTGCTATAATTTTTTATTATAATATTGTATTAATATTTTTAAATAATTTAAGACAAGATGCTGAAAGCATTGTTTCCTCTAATGGTTTAGCATGCTTTATTTGCCCGGCAAAATCAGCAGCCGGGTTATATTGTAATTGATGAACAATAATTTTAACTGGAGGTTAGTATTGGCTAACATGAAATATAAAAAACTTTTCGAACCTTATAATATCGGGAAGGTTCAATTAAAGAACCGGATTGTTAAGACAGCAGCGCAGACATATTTTTTCGATTCAGGAGAGCATCGCCTCAGCACTTTGGCCAAGGCTTACTATGAAGCTATGGCTAAAGGCGGAGTAAGCTGTATTATCGTGGAAACGCCTGCTATGGAATGGCCTTTGCTCGAAGAAGGCGACCGCAGATTGCGGGTTGATGATGATAAGTATATTAAAGACATCGAGGAACTGGCAAAGCTGATTCGAAAGCATGATTGCCGGGCTTTTATGCAATTTTATCACCGCGGTCCGTGGGGCAAGGAATATAATTTCATAGCTCCGCGTCTGGCTGCTTCATCGGTCTCTTTTCAGTCAGACTATGATGTGCATGAAGAAGAGCCGCCCAGATCATTGACCATTGCAGAGATTGAAGAGATAACGGAAAGATTTGCAAGCAGCGCTTTGCGAATAGCAAACGCAGGGTTTGAGGGTCTTGAGATAAACGCGGGTGCTGATCATATTTTCCATTCTTTTATATCGCGCTTCTGGAACAGGCGTACTGACAAATACGGACCGCAGACAATGGAAAACAGAATGAGGTTTATTGTTGATACTGTTAAGGAAATCAAGAAGAGGGTTGGCCAGGATTTTCCAGTACAAATACTTATGAATGCGTTTGAATTCGGAGTCGGTGATCAGGGAATAAACTTTGAGGAAGGAAAAGAGATAGCAAAAATATACCAGGATATCGGAGTTGACTCTCTGCATGTCAGGACCCATATGGTAGGACATCACCAGGGTTCTTATAACCAGGAGGTACTTTTTTATCCGGAACTTTTTATGCCGAAGAAAGACTTACCAAAGGAAATGGAGTGGAGCAGGACAGGAGCCCTTTTCAACGTTCCTGCTGCCGCGTTTATTAAAAAACATGTTTCCATACCGATTTTGACTACCAGCGGATTCGATGCCGATCTCGGGGAAATGGTTCTTCGAAAAGGCCAGGCTGATCTGATTGGCATAAACAGACGTATTTTCGCTGATCCCGAGTATCCAAATAAAGTAAAAGAAGGCCGTTTAGAAGATATAGCTCCTTGTACGCATTGTGGAAACTGCGCCAGTTTATATAATACGCCGAGACAATGCCGTATCAATCCATCTTTCGGTACTGATAAATATGAAGTTGAGAAAGCTGATAAAAAGAAAAAGGTAGTTGTAGTAGGTGGAGGGCCTGCGGGCATGGAGGCAGCCAGGATAGCAGCGATGAGGGGGCATGACGTAACTTTATTTGAGTATGGACATTATTTAGGAGGCTCCTTGCCTTTGGCTGCAACGATAAAAGGGGTTGAGATTGAGGATCTCCCTTCGATTGTAAAGTTTTTTAAGACCCAGTTAAAAAAGCTGGGAGTCAAAGTGAAGATGCCCAAAGAGTTTAATCCTTCTCAAATTAGTGAAGAGAAACCTGATGCGGTAATCATAGCTACTGGAGGATTGCCTACGCTTCCGGATGTGCCGGGGATTGATAATCCTAAGGTTTTAAAAAATACAGATTTATATGGTGTATCAAAATTCTTTTTAAGATTTTTTAGTCCGCGATTTCTTAATTGGATTACAAAAATATGGTTACCTGCTGGCTGGAAACTCTGGAAACCAATAGGAAAAAGAATAGTAATTATCGGCGGAGCGATACAAGGAAGCGAGGGTGGCGAGTTTTTCGTCAAAACAGGCAGAAAGGTGACAATAGTGGATACAGTAGAGGAATTAGGAGATATGCTTACACCGGAAAGAAAGAATCGTTTATTTAGATGGTTCGGAAAGAAAGGAGTTGAGCTGTTATCAGGGGTTAAACTAGTTGAAATTAATGGCAAAGGATTGAAAATTATTACTAAGGAAGGTGAGGAAAGAACATTAGAAGCGGATACAATTATACCACTTTTACCTTATACGCGGAATATAGATTTATTCAACGCTCTTAAGGGTAAAGTCCCGGAACTCTATTCAATAGGTGATTGTGATGAGCCGAGAATAATCCCCGATGCTACTGCTGCAGGATGGAGAATCGGTAATATGATATGATCAACTAATTAACTTAACTGTATGTGATTTTACGGAATTACCGGATTTTTTGACCGTTAAAACGGTCGTTCTGCTATTCCTGTCTAATAATTTTATTTGCTTATGGAGCGTTTTTGTATGGCTAAACTAGTATCGGTGGAAGAAGCCGTCGATCTTATAGAAGAGGGTATGACTATCATGGTCGGCGGCTTTATGGGGTGCGGCAATCCTCATAAAATAGTTGATGTATTGTCGAAAAAAGGCACGAAAAATTTAACAATGATCTGCAATGATGCATCCTGGCCGGGTTATGGTGTCGCGAAGCTTGTTACAAATCGTCAGTTAAAAAAATTGATTGCCTCTCATGTAGGCTTAAACCCTGAAGTCGGGCAACAGATGACAGAAGGGAGCCTGAAAGTCGAGCTTATGCCGCAGGGTACCATGGCTGAGCGTATTCGCAGCGGGGGTAATGGTACAGGCGGTTTTTTAACACCAACAGGTCTCGGCACCGTTGTTGAGGAAGGTAAACAAAAAATTACTGTTAATGGTGTTGAGTATCTGCTTGAAGAACCGTTAAGAGCAGATATTGCTCTTATTGCGGGTTATAAAATTGATAAAAAAGGAAACGTTTGGTATAAAGGCAATACGCGTAATTTTAATGTAGTAATGGCTACGGCAGCGGATATGGTCATTGCAGAAGGAGATCATCTCTGTGAGATAGGCGAAATTGAACCGGAGAACGTTGTTACCCCGAGTATTTTTGTTGACTATATTGTTGAGGGAGGTGCAGCGTAATGGAAAATATAAAAGAATTTATAGCTGCCAGAGTCGCAAAAGAGCTGGAAGACGGAAATGTTGTAAACCTGGGTATAGGTCTACCTACACTGGTCCCGAATTATATTCCGCAAGGTATTAATATCATTCTTCAATCTGAGAACGGTATAATAGGGACCGGACCCAGGCCTCTGAAAGGAATGGAAGATATGTGCATTGTGGATGCAGGCGGTCAACCTGTCTCAATTTTACCGGGAGGAGCATATATCGACAGCTCAACGTCTTTTGGGATAATCCGCGGAGGACATATTGATCTTACGGTATTAGGTTCCCTTGAAGTTGACCAGGAAGGCAATATATCCAACTGGATAATACCGGGGAAGAAGGTTCCCGGAATGGGCGGAGCAATGGATCTCGTTGTCGGAGCAAAAAAAGTCATTGTAGCTATGGAGCATACTAATAACGGGAAGCATAAAATATTAAAAAAATGCAAACTTCCTTTTACTGCTGTTCATGTTGTTGATATGATAATTACTGAGATGGGTGTAATGGAGATAACAAAAGCAGGGCTGGAACTTATTGAGTACAATCCGGAATTTACTTTAGAGCAAATCCAAAGCGCAACAGAAGCTGAGTTGATAATTAAATCTGACATTAAAAAGATGGCAGCCTGAGATTTTATTTCAGATAATTGTAAAACCGTACTCCCGATTCTCTTTGATGAGGGGGGGTACGGTTTACAGCCAGTAATCACTCAACTTAATTACAATAATATATAAAAGGAGCGGTTTATGAAAAAGAGAGAAGTTAAGGATGTGAAACCGTATAAGGCCCCCGGACATTTTGACATGACAGCACTTAGACTGCATGGTAAAGAAGAATCCGGAGCAAAGAAATTCTGGATGGGTCTTTCTCATTTTTTACCCGGCGGCGGAGCGGAATATGACGAATCACCCACGGAAAAGATCTACTTCGTTCTTGAGGGCCAGATTACTGTTGTTACAAAAGATAAGGAAAAAATAGTCCTGAACGCTACTGACTCAATTCATATAGGGCCGAAGGAAGGAAGGTCAATAATCAATGAAACAAACAAACCTGCAAGTATGCTGGTTGTAATCAATTATCCTGATGCATAATAACGTTTCAATGAATAATTAACTCTTATATCAGTTCTCTTTATTATCCCGGGAATTTCAGATTTATTTCCGGATATTACAGGGAACTGTTATTATTATCTATCAATATTTCGATTATCGATCCCGGATAGTACGATGCGAACTATACTGCACAAGATGTCTACCAATACAAAAGTATCTACCGGGAAGGATACTTATTTTCAATATTCAAATAATTCCACCTGCTACTTAAAACCTCCGCAAAAACAGATAAAGGAGGCGTTATCCGGAAATTTCTACAAATGCATTAACTTTAAATATATATTAAAGGCTGTTATGTCGTTTATTGATAACTCGGGATAAAATATGAGTACATCGTATAAAATTATCGGAAAATCATTACCCCGCAGGGATGCTAAAGATATTATTACAGGATCTGCGCAATTTTTAAATGATATAAAGTTTCAGAACCTGCTATACGGGAAAGTCCTGCGAAGTCCTTATCCTCATGCATATATTATAAAGATAGATAAGTCCCGGGCTGAAAGACTGCCTGGTGTGAAAGCAATACTTACATGGGAGGATATCCCGGACTGGAGAGGCGGCACTCCGCGCCACTTGCGAGTTCTTGATAAGAAAGTGAGATATATAGGTGATGCTGTGGCTCTTATAGCTGCAGAAAGGGAAGATATCGCATATAAAGCCATGGATCTGATAGATGTCGAATACCGGCAGTTGCCTGCAGTTTTCGATGTGGAAGAAGCTCTTAAACCGGATGCGCCTCAGTTGTATGATGAATTTCCCGGGAACAGAATATCTTCCGGTACTCCTATATTCGGACCTGATTGTCTTTATAATATAATAAAGGGTGATATTGAAAAAGGTTTTCAGGAAGCTGATGTGGTTACTGAAGGTACTTTCGGCTATGAGAATATACCCAATCCTATACCCCCGGAACCGCCCGGTGCTGTTGCTTTATGGGAAGATCCTGATAAAGTAACGATATGGGTATCAAACCAGGCTCCGTATATGGATAAAGTAACATTGTATAATGTATTTAACAGGGAAGTTGATGTGCGTACTATCGGGACTCACTGCGGTGGCAGCTTCGGGTCAAAGGTTGTGTCGTGGCAGGTTCAGTCATACGCGGTATTATTAAGCAGAGCGACAAAGAGGCCTGTGAAACTTATTTATACAAAGGAAGAACATCTTGCTTCGTTTACACTGCGCCCGGGATCCCGTATGCGTGCAAAAGTGGGTATAAAGAAGGACGGAAGAATAACCGCGATTTCAGGGAATTGGCTTGTCGAAACAGGCTATTATTCAATGACTACGCAGGCCCAGGTTGCCGTAGGTTGCGGTGAGATAATGATCATGTCTCAGTGTCCAAACTGGGATTTAAGATCAACCATAGTATGTACAAACCGGAATGCATCAGGATGCGTAAGGGGGTTTGGAGGACAGGAGTTGAAATCCGCGTTTATTCCTCTTCTGAGCCTTGCCATGCAAAAAGCAGGACTTGATCCGTTCGATGTTCTTAAAAAGAATTTTGTAAAGCCGGGGCAGGGCTATTTCTGGCGGGACGGCAAGTGGTATACATACAGGGGCGTGGACTATTCCGCAGCAATGGATAAAGGTGCCGAGACCTTTGGCTGGAAGGAAAAATGGAAGGGATGGTTAAATCCGACATTGGTTACAGGTTCCAGGAACAGGGGTATCGGAGTGGGAGTTCACGGAAACGCGGACATTGGTGAGGATGCTTCTGAAGCATACGTAAAACTCCACCCGGACGGAAGAGCAACTTTATTTTTGTGCGTTACGGAACACGGGACAGGACAAAGAAGCAATTATTTAAAGATGGTCGCGGAAGTACTTGGGATTCCGTACGGGAATGTTGATATTTCGCAGCCGGATTCTCTTATCAATCCGTTTGAATTCGGCCCGGTAGGTTCCAGAGGCACTTATGCTATCGGAAGTGCTGCAATAAATGCGGCTGAAGACGCGAAGAAAAAGCTCCTTGAATTCTTTGCTCCGAAATTTGATTTAACGTCTGATGATCTGGATACTGAGGATGGAGCAGTGTTTGCAAGGGGTAATACTGAAAAAAGGATCAAATGGAAGGCTATGGGTATTGACCGGACAATACTCGGATACGGACGTTTTGAAGAGGATTATACTTTAACAAACAGTTTGATGAGCTTTGTGGAAGTGGAAGTTGATACTGAGACAGGTAAAGTAGATCTGCTCAGGGTAGTCAATGCTACGGACATAGGACAGATCATTGATCCGCCAGGTATTAAAGGACAATTAAACGGATGCCTGGGTTCCGGAGGTATTGACAGCGCGATCTTCGAAGAGACTGTAATTGATAAGAACCAAGGTTATATGCTGAACTCTAATTTGATTGATTATAAATGGAGAACATTTGCAGAATTACCGGTTATTGACCATGTAATTCTCGAAACTCC
>CAZVYR010000167.1:0-8223 GCA_964631555.1 uncultured Leptospirales bacterium | reverse complement strand
TCTGAAACAGGACCTGACTGAAGTTGGTATGTATATAACAGGTATTATCCTTCGCTTTAAGGATTCTATTGTTGAATATGTAAACGCCGGACATCCGGATCTTTTGTATAAGAGAAAAGAAACCGGTAAAGTTGAAATTATTCCTGACAAAGTTCCTATAAGCAAATATCCTCCTATTGGTCTTTTTGATGATTTGTCATCATATAACTCGATTATATTAAATCCGCTACCGGGAGATACGCTGCTTCTGTATACTGATTGTATCACTGAAAGCAATAATATAGATAAAAGCAGGTATGGAGCTGAACGTCTAATTCAGTCCCTTGAGGAAGCCCCTGACGGGAGCGCAAAGCAAATAATGGATTTTCTTCTTAAAAAGTTTAATTCTTTTCTGGATGAGAAGGAAATTGAAGATGATTTCACCGTTATTGTCGCAAAGAAGCTTTAACCTTTGCTGTCTGTGTGCATTTATAAAACAGGATCAATCCTGTTTTATAAACGGAGGGGAAGTGGTTAGATAAGTCTATCCGGACGACTTTGTTACGAATATGGAACGGAGGGGATACTCTTTTTAATTGCTTAACAGAGCAAGCTGTACCGGTCATTCGGCTTTTAATAAAGTGTTAAAACGGATCGTATTTCAAATGAGGCAGATAAGAACTACAGCCACGGCTCGTTTACTGCCGGATAGTATTAAAAAGATACCCCGTTGATAACGGGGTATTTAATTAAAGCTTTTTTTCAAGCGTCTGTGAAGGAACAGACGATATTCTATTATAGTTTGTACGAATGTTCTTATCTTTTTTCTGGAATTAAATTCTCCGGCACAATTATGCCCTTATTGGCTTCTCTTTCTTCTTCGCTGACATCTTCTTTAAGCAAAAATAGCGATTTAACTCCATGACAGTTATTACATTTCGCGTTTTGTTCGGTCTTGCGCCTGATATTGTGCGGAGTGGTCATTTTCCAGGTTGGTAAACTGTTCATACGGCTCAGGCCGTTTTTAACGTAAAAGCTGAAAAGATCCTTATCAACCGGTATATGGCGCAGTGTTACATATTTTTCCGGTCTTCTTTCCGATTTTTTCGGATTTAACCCTATCTTGAATAGCATTGATGATGGTTTTGTTTTAAAGTATTTGGTTCCGTTTTTTTCATTGGCAACATGGCAACTATAGCAATTTTTATAAGGCTGGCTGTGGCATACATAGCAGCTTGCTTTATCCTTGTGCATCACATGGTTCTTATAGTTATCGGATTTTTCTGTATATATTTCCTTATGACAATCGGTACATTTGGGTCCGTTTTCGACTTCATACCTGTCCGCATAATCCTTACCGTCGCCATGCATCTCTTCACCTGTATGGCATTTTTCGCAGTTCATGTATTTCTGATGATGCACATCAGGTTGCTGTCCCTCATTCTTACCGAAATATTCATTTCCGATTCTACTGCCATGGCAGGCAGTGCAAACGAGCTTCATGGGAGGCGTCTTTTTAAAAACATGACCGTCCAGGAGTCCGCCTTCTACTGAGCTGGGCCTGCTGATATGGCACTGCCCGCAACTGCTGTGGCATCTGTTGCAATGGCCGTCCATACTTTTCATAACGGTTTTATGAATTTTCTTATCTGGATTTGCTCTTTCACCGATTATTAAATAGTAAGGCTTAAGAGTATAATGCAGACTTTTTGTATAATGCTGACTTTCTTTTTCATGGCACTGTCCGCATGTATTCTGATAATTTGTGTACGAAGGATTCTTTATTAGATTTTTATGGGCTGTCTTCCAGTTTGGGTCTTTCGGATTTCCGCCATGGCAGTCATTACACTCTATTGAGCCATGATTTTCATCTCCGTCTATAAAGTCAGAGTATATTAAAATCTTTTCATGAGGAGCCAACGGCTCTACTTCACCGCCTCACCCTTCACCTTCCTGCAATGAAGATTCGGTATGCGGTTTTGCCTTGGCTATTTCCCTTGTAATATTAATAAGCGTAGCTGCATTGGTATGGCATTTCACGCATTGACTTTCATTCTCCGCACTGCTCTTATAAGGGAATATTATGAATAATGCTATACTCAACGATAAAAGGATAAGCACGAAATTGAAATGTTTTGATTTCATTGGTTATTTTAGACCTTTCCTGATTATGTTGATTTCCGTATCCGGAAAATAAATTTAAGTATTATTTAATATATTCGATCTGTATTCCTGAGTTTCTATTATTGCATCCCGAATTAAACTGCATGCTGTATAGAATTTATCATTAGCTATTTTGTAATATACCATATGACCGTCTTTACGCTCAAGTATGGCACCCTTATCCTTCATGCTACGCAGATTTTGGGATACATTTGGTATTGAAATATTAAGCTCTTTAGCGAGTTCGCTAACGGAATATTCCTTGTCGGATAATTTCCAGAGGATTTGGAGTCTTTTTTCGTTGGAAAACATCTTACAGAAATCAGCGTGTATTTTGAAGATCTGTGTATCTTCATTTATTGTTTTATCCATTATTACCTGAATTACTTACTTATTTGCATAACTTATTAACTATATACCTTTGTAAGCTTATGAAATACACGCATATTTGTCAATAATAATTCCTATAAATTAAAAATATTAAGCAGCTTATGATAAAATAATTGTTGAATAATTTTCGGATAATAATTGATTAGAATATCTTAAATTCCTATGTTGTAATGTATGTAATCAGATAATCATTACCCGGTGACTATGAAGAATAAATATAAATTAAATAAACAGCAGTATCGCGCATCGCTTTCTGCAGGCGGTATAAACCTTGTAATCGCAGGGGCAGGCACAGGAAAAACCAAAGTGCTTGTGGAGAAGGTTAAAAATATTATTTCAGAGAAAACAGCGAAGCCTGAAAACATATTGATCCTTACTTTCAGCAACAAAGCGGCAGGCGAAATAAAATCAAGAATAAAGAGCATTACAGGAAAAGATGCTGATAGAATTACTTCAGGAACTTTCCACTCATTTTGTTTGAATTTTTTAAAGACTAATTACGGGATTTTTCTATCAGAGTATGGATTTAAGGAGTTCCCGCAGGTTATTGGGGACAGACAGAGAAATTTGCTTAAAAAGGAATTACTACAGAATTTTAAAGCACGGTTTTACGGGATGCCGGTTGATGTTATTTCAGGGTTGGCTGATAATACGGATAGTCTTGATAA
This sequence comes from uncultured Leptospirales bacterium, assembly GCA_964631555.1. Taxonomy (GTDB): domain Bacteria; phylum Spirochaetota; class UBA4802; order UBA4802; family JAFGDQ01; genus CAZVYR01. The sequence continues at coordinate 5,023 of CAZVYR010000167.1, read as the reverse complement.
AAAGACATTTAACAAACTCAGGCGGTTCGGAATATTAGATGAACTGGATGCATTTAAACAAGTGTTCAGGAAATATAAAATCGATCATAGTCTGATAGACTTCCGGGATATGATGGATTTCACTATTAATATTATGACTGGGAACAGGTCATTAAAGAAAGCTGTAAGAGCAAGATATCGCTATATACTTATAGATGAATTTCAGGATACTTCTGAAGATAATTTTAAGCTTATAAGATTATTATTAAACAATAAATCTCCCAATCTGTTTATTGTCGGGGATGACTGGCAGTCAATCTATGGCTTTCGCAATGCGAGAATTGAATATATAGTAAGGATCAGAAAATACTTCCCTGACGCTAAGGTCTATAAGCTGAATATTAATTATCGTTCCAGGAAAGAAATTATATCGCTTTCTAATAATTTCATCAGTAGAAATAAATACAGAACAAGCAAAAAATTAAAGTCATTCAGGGGTAACGGCGGATATATCAGTTACAGGCAAGTCGGGAGTTTTTCCGAGGAACCCGAATTTATAAGAAATATTATTGAGAGCGGGAAAAATAATTCGGGCTCTGTAGCTGTTCTTTACAGGAATAACTGGCAAGGTGAATATTTAAAGAATAAGCTAATGCAAAAAACAACAGGGAATTTTAATTCTATGGATCTTGATTCAATGAATCTTGATTCAATGAATCTTGATTCTATAAATTTTATGACAATGCATTCTTCCAAGGGGCTTGAATTCGATTCAGTCATTATTACAGGAGTGTCGGATGAAATTATTCCCGATATTTCTTCGGATATTGAAGAAGAAAGAAGGTTATTATATGTAGCGATGACTAGAGCGAGGGATAATCTTTATATCATCCATCATAAGGCCCCTGACGGCGGCCCGGCACTGTTCGCAAAGGAACTTGGGCTCTGAGAAGTAAACCGGGCCGGATGTCTGATGTGTTAAAACAAAAAGCGTTATTCAGTGAGATCCTTCATTATTTTGAGCAATTCCCTGAGCTTGTTCAGCTCTTCACCATAAGCCTGCCAGTTGCCGTTTCTCTGGTACTCCTCGGCCTTCATGAAATGCATGTATGCTTTGCCTGCATATTGTTTTAACCTTGTGTCTACACTGACAGCACTATCCTTAATAAAAGAATCTTTTATATCTTCGCCGTAATCATCGTGTAAAAATATTTTTTCAATGGCGGTCTCGAGGTTTTCTTCCATTACAATTTTGTCTTTAAATGATACTATAACTCTTTTCAATTCAGGCATTTCGCTTGTTTCCGCTTTTAAGTACAATGGTTCTATGAAAAGCAGCGATTCCTCGATCGGTATTATCAGCATATTGCCCCTGATAACGCTGGAACCTTTCTGACTCCAGAGTGTTAGCTGCTTCGATATTTCCGGTTCCTGGTCGATACGGGCTTCTATCTGCATCGGTCCGTAACTCAGTTTCTCTTTCGGAAGCGCGTAAAGAGTCATTTCGCCGTAAGATGGCGGATCACATTTGACCACCAGGAAGGCGATCATATTATCTTTGTTAATCGGTGTAAAAGGCATTATTATAATAAATTCGCCCTTTCCTTCACCCGGCAGTATTGTTACAAGATAATAGCTCTGTATAAGTTCTTCATTGCTTTCGTATATCTGTTTGGGAATAGCCCATGTATCTTCATTGTTATAAAACACATTCACGTTTGTCATGTGATACCTGAGCAGAATATCCGATTGTATGTTGAATATTTCTTCAGGATACCTTATATGTGCTTTTAAGTGATCTGGCATATCCGCGAATTGCTTAAATAATCCTGGGAAAATATTGGAATACGTCTTAACAATAGGATCGGTATCATCAGCTATATAATAATTCATGGTGCCGTTGTAGGCGTCTATGATTATCTTGACTGAATTCCTTATATAGTTAATATTCTTTTGGTTCATTTTTATCGGAGTCGAGTAAGGGAACATATCGGTTGTGGTATATGCGTCCATTATCCAGTAAAGTTTACCGTTCGCGATAACTAGATAGGGATCTTTGTCGAAATCAAGGAATGGTGTGAATTTGTTTACCATTTCTTTGATATTGCGCCAAAACAGAATTCTGCTGTCGTTATTTATGCTGCTCGATATCAGGATATTTATATCATTAAAGGATATTGCGAAGAGAAGCCTTTTAAAGACTGAGTTCAGTAATGATCCGCCTGTCCCGGAATACTTTGTGTACTCATTCTGATCTCCGTAAGGATAGTCGAACTCGCCCGGGGTTATGGCTGTATTTGTAATTACATACGGATTCTTATGTTCTCCGTAGTATATCCTGGGCTGGGTTATCTTTTCCGGGATCTCGACCTTTGGAGGAATGTCATAGACAAGCATTTCGGGCAAGCCTTCGGGCGTTATCTTATCAACTCTGCTGAGTACCATACCGTATCCGTGTGTATATATAAGGTGCTTGTTTATCCATGTCTGGCTGTTCTGTGATAACTTGTTTATATCCATTTCTCTGGCTGAAAGGTTGACTGCGATTTTATTACCGTCGATCATGTACCTGTCTACATCAACATCGTTGAACTGATAATAGGGTTTAAGCTCCTGGAGCTGTTTGTATGTAAGCTTCAGGGGGCGCCAGTCCCATAACCGTATGTTCCTTACGATATTCCTGTTTACAACTATATCCTTATATGTCAGTTTGTAATCATTCGCGAACTGCCTCTCTTTCAGGTTGCCCAGCCCATAGGCCAGCCTGGTATACTTTATATTGCTTTCGATGTAGGGCCCTTCCTTGTCCAGTTCGTTGGGCAGCACAATAAATCTTTGCTGAAGTGAGGGGTAGGCTGTTCCAAGAAGAAAATAGGCAGGGATTATGGTTAAAAGAACGATTGTTGGGAGAAGGAAACTCCTTTTAAATATATTAAACAGCAAAAGGGCCGCGGCTACGAATGATATGTACATACACACATTATAGGCAAGAAGCTCTGCGTTGACCGCAGTATAACCTGCTCCGTAGAACTTTCCCCTTTGGGAGAACAGTAATCCGTAGGCTGATATTCTGTATCCTATGCCGAACAGCAGAACGATCATTGCCAGTAATGTTGACAGGTGTGTTCTTGTGAAGAGTGAAAGGCCGAACCTGTTTTCTTTTTTTATGATGCCGCCGTTAAATATATGGAATAATATTGAAAAGGCAGTAATGACTATAAGCGAGGTCATAAGCCAGCTATAAAGAAATTTATAAAACGGGAGGGAGAAGACATAGAAACCTATGTTCTGGTGAAATACAGGGTCTTCGGGAAAACCTGCAAAGGGTACGGAATGTGTATATATCAGGTATTCTCTCCAGTTAGCTGAGGCGCCGAATCCCATAAGGAATCCCAGAACGATTACGCCTAATGTAAGTAAGATAAATAAAGCTTTTTTAGATGAGCCCAGGAGAGGTATTTTGACGCGGTCAAGTACGTTTTGACTGAAAATGCGGCCTTTGCCTCCGAGGACTCTTATAAGAAGGAAGTTCAGAAAAAAAAGAGCTATGAATACTATCGTAAACAAGGCATGAACATTGAATTTTGTAAGCAGAAGGGTCCAAAAGATATTCAGGCCATTGTTTATCCTGAACCATTCGAAATCAAGATAGAAATGTGATACTATCTGTAACAGGAAATATCCTAAAAAAAATATAACTAAAAGCCAAATGATTTTTTTTCCCATAGTCTAACCTCTATGTTAATACACTGTTGTGTTAAAATATATATCCTGCTGATAATTCGAGTGACTGCCTTTGACTGAAGTTTTTCTGGTCTATTGTAGCAGACCATACTCCTTCATCATATTGTTTCTGTCTGCCTTCAGTTTCAATTGAGATAAAGTCCAGGTTTAATCCTGCAAAAAATTTATCCGTGATCATATACTTTGCGCCTGCTGATATTATTAAAGCAGTGCCTTCGCATTTTGCTTTGGAAATCTTTGAGTTGAGAATATGGTTATCATTATCCACCAGTTTTACATAAGGAGAATAGCCGAGGCTTGCGTTTAAGTAAATTCTGTCTTTTAATACGAGCTCAGCAGCAAGCTTTATATATGGAATATGCGTAATTACTTCGTATGTCAATCCTACGCTTCCGTCGCCGATTGCATCGCGTCTTTGTTTTTCAGGAGCATCGTACCTGTAATCGTACTGCTGGATCAGCCTGCACTCGAAGTAGTATCTTTGAAAGATATATCCTATACCTGCAAGGAATGCCAAGTCTTTTTTAAGCGAATATCCTGAAGTGTTTTTGTAGAATTTAAATAAAATATCGAAATCGAGTATAAATGCTTCGACTTCTGTCTTGCTTTCCGAATATATGTCGAGATGGTCTGGGCCGTACCACCAGTATTCGCCGGAACCCTCCGGGTATTCCCAGGGGACGCCCCAGTCCGAATCTTTCATGTTATCGGTTTTCTTTCTGATATTTGTACGGAACTTTAAACCGGATTTCAATCTTTCCCGGTATAATATGCTTGTCCCTAACGAAGCCATGTATGTATTAAGGGGAAAGACCAACTCGCTTAAAGGAAAATGGGATTCATAACTGCCGTCTGGTGTATCTACTGAATTTCCTATCTGGTAGGTTGTATGTCCCCTCATGATGCCAATTCCCGCAGCTAAAAAAATATCATAGTTTTTATAATTTATCTTTTCTTCACGGTTCAGGGTTGAACCGGGTTTTAGACTGGTTTTATTGCGGACGTTAGCCTCTGCATCTTCGCTGTCGGTGATGGTTATGTTATTATTTTTTAAAGATTTATCATTATTTATCTGAGAATCTTGAGCGTAAATCATACGAACAAATAAAGAGAGTATTATTGCGGTTAAAACAAACGCGATATTACGTTTCTTTGTTTGCATGATCGATATAGTCCTTAAAGTAATATTTGTACTATTTACATATAATAATTATCTATACATTAAATCTTGAATGGTCAACAATATTATTATAATATCCGAATACTTTACGGTTTTGAAACGGAGGGGAAGCGCTCAGAG
>CAZVYR010000166.1:6680-8350 GCA_964631555.1 uncultured Leptospirales bacterium | reverse complement strand
TGCCATTGCAGCTGGAATTGAAGCACTTAAAGATGCAGGGATTCCTCTTGTGATGAATTATAAGAGGACATCTACCAATAAGTTATTACCCGCATACTGGGCATTGCCGGAACATCTTCAGGACGATACTGGGATTATTTTTGCTGCAGCATTCCCCGGTGAGAATTCCGTGATTGAAGAGCTATCCAAAGCACTTGCATATAAATATGCAACTAAATCAAAAAAAGATCTTACTAAGTTATATACATCTTTTATTGAAAGAGTAAAGGATGAGAAAATGAGAGAAGAATTATCCGATTGGTATGCTGAAAATTATTCGATGTTAAAGGACGCCGCCGGTGATGATAATCTTTATGAGTTCAACAGGAAGTTTATTTTCAGAATACTTGTAATGGGACATTCGCAGTTTGCTGAACTTATAAAAGCGAAAGGTCCGAATATTCATATAAATGCCGCATGTTCATCCACTACCGCAGCAGTCGGAATTGCCGAAGACTGGATCCGTACCGGAAGAGCAAAGCGCATAATTATTATTGCTGCAGATGATGTTACCTCAGATGCGTTTATTGAATGGATACTCAGCGGATTTCTTGCTGTAGGTGCTGTTACTACTATGGAAAAAGTCGAAGATGCAGCGATACCTTTTGACAGAAGGAGAAACGGATTCATAGTAGGTATGGGAGCTATTGGAATAGTTGTAGAAGCAGAATCGGAATTAAAAGACAGAGGCATGGAGCCTATAGTCGAGGTAATATCAACAGAATTTTTCAACAGTGCATTCCACGGTACAAGGTTAGATAATGATCACATATGCCAGGTCATGGAAAAGGTTGTGTCTAAGGCTGAGTCAAGATTGAATCTTAAGAGAGAAGAGATCGCGAAACAATTACTATTTATGTCTCATGAAACCCACACTCCCGCAAGAGGAGGAAGCGCCTCTTCTGAAATAAATGCTCTGAGACAGACATTTAATGAAAGTTATAAAGATATAGTAGTATCAAATACTAAAGGATTTACCGGGCATGCTATGGCTGTGGGAGTTGAGGATGTAGTCGCAGTAAAGGCATTGCAAACAGGCAAGGTGCCTCCTATAGCAAATTTTAAAGAAGTTGATCCTGACCTTGGAATGATAAACCTGAGCAGGGGTGGCAAATACGAGAACCTGAATTATGCTCTGAGATTGGGAGCTGGTTTCGGATCACAGATAGCGATGAGTGTGCTAAAGCTGGTGAGTAAAAAAGAAAACAGGGTTGTTGAGAATACGGTTTATAAGAACTGGCTAAGCCGTTTATCCGGAATTGATAATCCTGAACTTGAAATAGTGTATCGAACCCTGAGAGTCAAGGACGATGGTTCGATTTTAAAAAGAGACAGGGAAATACCTGTACAAGCCGTTCCTGTGGAAGTAAAACAGGAACAACCTGTTTTGCAGCCGGTGGAAACTACCGGGACACTACCGGCACAGAGTACTGAATTAAAAGATGTCATAGGGTTTGATACGATCCAGAGAAAAATTCTGGAAATCGTTGGTGAAAAGACGGGATATCCCGAAGATCTAATTGAGTTTGATCTTGATATGGAATCCGATCTTGGCATAGATACTGTAAAGCAGGCGGAGATGTTCGGCATGATAAGGGAGACCTTTCAGATACCCTCTGACGAGAGTATTA
>CAZVYR010000166.1:0-6580 GCA_964631555.1 uncultured Leptospirales bacterium | reverse complement strand
TGAACCATGTGGTTGAGTTCGTAAAGTCAAAGTCTCCCCTTAAGTTTGCTGAAGCACCTTCTGTTGCTCCTTCTGCTGCAGAAGTACAGCCGGCAGCTTCCGCTCCAGGTACGGTATCTGTAACACAGGCATCTCAGGCAGAACCTGCAGAAATGGATGAGATACAGAAAAAGATAATCAAGATCGTAGAAGAGAAGACAGGATATCCTGAAGACCTTATTGAATTTGATCTTGATATGGAATCCGATCTCGGCATAGATACAGTAAAGCAGGCAGAGATGTTCGGAATGATCAGAGAGACTTTTCAGATACCCTCTGACGAGAGTATTAAGATCAAGGATTTTCCGACGCTGAACCATGTGGTTGAGTTTGTAAAGTCAAAGTCTCCTAAATACTCTTCCGGGGGAAAACAGGAAGTGGCTACAGAAAAGCCTGTATTTCAGGAGAGTCCTAAGACTGAGACTGAAAAAAGTAATATAAAGAGAATGACCCTTGAGATGGTCGAAGAAGACCTTGGAAAAGACGCTGAGCCGAGGTTCAATGTCAAAGGTTATAATGTTCTGATTACTGATGACGGTAGAGGCGTTGCGAAGTCTTTGGAAAAAACTCTTAAAGAGTCCGAAGCTAATGTTGAGATTTTATCATTGCAGGAAATGGAGAATCTGGATTCGCTTACTAAAGCAGTCGATAGAGTAAAGAAGATAGGTAAGATTAATGGCCTGATTCATTTAACTTCTATTGAAGAATCAAAACCTGTTGATGATATGAGCTTTGAAGACTGGAGAACAAATGTATTTAAAAGAATAAAATCCCTGTTCTTCATTGCAAAGACTTTTCAGCAGGATATTACAGATAATGCGAAGGCTGGTAACGCGTTCGTCGCTTCAGTAACTGATATGGGAGGGACTTTCGGCATAGAGGATTTTAAAGCCAATAACCCGATCGGAGGCGGTGTAAACGGCCTTACGAAAGCTCTGAATAAGGAATTCAATAAAGAAAATAACGGAGTGCTGGTTAAAGCAATTGATCTGGAATTTAAAGGCAAACCCGGAACACTGGCTAAGACAATATGGAATGAGCTACAGTCCGGAGGCAGCAGGGTAGAGGTCGGATACTCCGGTAAAACACGCATGGTTCCACAGGTAATATCTAAAGATCTTATGACTGATATTGAACCAAGATCGCTGGTCGGGGAAGGTTCTGTATTCGTGGTAACCGGGGGCGGATATGGTATAACAAGCGCGATTTCAAAGGATATCGCGAAGAACCTTAAAGCTAAACTGGCTATCATTTCACTGGAGTCATTACCTTCGAATGTAAAAGAACTTGCTTCTCTTGATGAGAATGGGCTGAAAGACCTGAGGAATAAGGTGATCAGTGAGCTCAAGTCTAAGAATGAAAGAGTGACTCCTGTAATGATTGATAAAGAGTTCAGCAAGTATACAATAGCTATTGATATTTATAATAATCTTGAGGAGATGAAGAAGCTGGGATCTCCTGATGTGGAATATTATAGCTGTAATGTTCTGGACCATAAAGCAATGACAGAAACCATCAATAAGATACGCGAAAGGTTTGGTTCTATTGACGCCATTATTCATGGTGCCGGCATAGAGCAGAGCAGATTGATGGAGGATAAGTCTTTTGAAGATTTCAGCCGTGTCGTGGATGTAAAAGCTGACGGTTGCTTTAATCTTGTTGAAAACACAAAGCAGGATGGAGTTAAAGTACTCGTTACTTTTGCTTCTATTGCCGGTAGATTCGGAAATATCGGGCAAACCGATTATTCTGCTGCGAATGATTTGCTAAACAAGTATGTACAGCATTCCAACAGACGATTCTCACCTGCTATGAAGGCTGTGTCAATGAACTGGAGCGGCTGGAAAGGCGTTGGAATGGCAACCCGCGGCAGTATTACCAAGATATTTGAAGAAGCAAATATCGATATGATTCCAATGGAAGAAGGTGTAACCAAAGTAAGGGAAGAAATACTTTTTGGAGATGATAACGAGGTCATTGTTGCAGGTAGTGTAGGTTATATTGATATAGATCAGTTGATAGTAGGATATAAAACAAAGGAATTTACTGCACTTGAAAATCTTGTTAAATCAAACAGGAATAAATATCCCCTGATTGATTCAATCGATAGTTATATTCCAGGCAGGAAGATAGTAGCCAGGAAAAAACTGGATACTGAGATCGATCTCTATTTAACGGATCACGCGGTTGAGGATGTTCCTTATTTGCCTGCTGTTATGGGAATTGAATCTTTCGCTGAAGCAAGCAGTCTTCTTTTCCGGGATAAGCAGATCAAAATAATGAAAGATATCAGCTTTGCCATACCGGTTAAAATTCTTAAAGGTAAGCCCGTAAATCTTATCGTTACGGCTGAGAAGATCGATGCTCTGAATGATGAGATTATTTTAAAGACCAGGCTTGAATCCGAGTTTTTCAATAAGGATGGAGTCAAGCTGGGCGATAATAAGCTTCATTTTGAGGGCGTTGTCGTTCTTGGAGATAAGCCTGATAAGGATAAATTAAAGGCGAGTGAATTGAAATCCGGTGTTCTTGAAAAGATCAAGACTGACGGTAAGATAGAGATAGATGAGAAAGAGATATATAAGAGATTTTTCCACGGTCCCAAATACCAGGTCCACGGCGGTGTGGTAAAGATAGGCGATAATTCCGTATTCGGAATTGCTCTTCCGAATAACGGGAAAGGAGGAAAACATTTCAGTTTTACTGATAAACCGGATTTTATTACTAATCCTATGGCAATTGAAGCTGCATTTCAAAATGCAGGACTTTTCACAATGGTTAAAAAAGATAAAATGTCTCTTCCTGACGGAATTAAAGAGCTTGTGTTTACTCACATCCCTGATAATGCGAAGGATTTCTTTGTAAGCGCAAAATACAAAGGCAGCGATGAGTTGAGGCACGAATATGATACGGAAGTGGTCGGCAGTAACGGAGAAGTATATTCTGTAATGAAGGGCTATAAAATGATAGATACTGGAGATCTTACTGATAATGAGAAGTTTTAAGTATACATATGATGAGATAAAGCAGCATCATAACCATACTCTTAAATTTCTGAATTCTAGTATTGCGTTCATTGATATTTCCAATGTCCGAAAGAGAATAGAGAAAAAAGGTGAACATGCGTATGATAAATTTCTGACAGAATGGGAGCATGCTTATATAGATAAGATAAAAATCCCCAAGAGAAGAATTGATTTTTTATGCGGGAGACTGGCAGGGAAAAGAGCGGTAAAAAGACACCTGATCAAGAATGCCGATTTGAAAGTTGCAGGGAGTAATGAGCACTCTCTTTATAAGGATATTGAAATTAGAAGGACGGTAACAGGAAGGCCTATTGTACTGATCAGTGATGACTCTTCATTGAATAAGAGTGCTGATTTTTATATTTCAATTTCTCATACTGATGGAGTTGCTGCTTCACTTGTATCCAATAAATTTGAATGCAAAGGGATCGGCATTGATATTGAGAAGATTGAAGAAAGGGATAGTTCTTTATTTAATGTTGCATTTACAGATAATGAAGTAATAAAATTATCTCAATCCACAGGCAGCATTAAAGATAAATCTGACATTGAAGAAGTTGCCAGGTACTGGTCAATTAAAGAAGCTGTTATGAAATCGCTGGGGGTAGGTGTAAATATTGATTTAAAAGACATTGAAGTTGTGAATACACAGGATTATGCAGCCACTGTAACTTTAAAAAATGAAGCGATGGGCAGGTTTGTTTTACTTGAAGGGACTGGTTTAAAAGTGGAATCAACTAAAATCGAAGAATTTATGATTTCAATAGCATGTCTTTATTAAAGGGAAAATGAATTTAATAAATTCAAAGTATATCCTGGATCAGGATTTTTTAAATGAATCCGTAATTGTGTCAGAACTCGGCGCTGAGATAAGAACTATTTTAGATAATTCTTCGGCTGACGAAGATTATTCAAAGTCTCTGGATAACGCAGTATTAGATTATTTTTATGAAGTAAGTAACGAGTTGTACTCTAACGAATGCTCTGCGCTTGTTCCGGCTTTAATAAAAACAATCATGAAAACAGCAAAGTCGTTGGGTATAAAAAAGATAAATCTGAATGTAGACCTGATAACTGAGATAATAGAATTTTTAAGCACGGACGGTAAAACATACAGAAAAAGAAAAACAAAGGATAAGCGAAAAGCCGTTATGGATGCCGCAATGATCGTTTTTTCCAGAAACGGTTTTCACGAAACTCATGTAGATGAGATAGCTGAACTGGCCGGGGTCGCGAAGGGAACTGTTTACCGGTATTTTAAGAGTAAAGAGGACATTCTTAAAGAAATAATAAAAGCGAATAACGAATTATTAACAGATGAACTTATGCGTATTTTCAACAAAGACGGGCATATCCTTGAGCTTATTAAAGAGGCTGTTGCCTATTATGTTGAATTCTTTGATAATAATAAGGATTTATACAGAATATTGACTCATTCTCCCTGGATATTAAAGGATATCAGCGATCATTTTTATAAAAATATTATCGCTCATCTGCATGTTGTCAGACGAAGGGTGTTTAATCTGACCAGAGAAGGGATCGTTAAGCCTACTGATTTTTATACTGTTTTTTACGGGATATTCGGATTTATTGATGGGGTCATTCAGAAATGGTTCAGAAGGAATTGTGAATATTCTCTTAAGGATGAGCTCCCGGTTATTATTGAAGTTCTTTATTACGGATTTGTCTCGGAAGGCGAAAGAAAGGAATTGTTTGTTTGATGGCAATTGATCGATGAGTAATGATATTTCCTGTCTTCCGGATAATCGCAGGACGTGCTTTTGAAACGGAGCGGAAGCGACTTAATACTGTATAAATCCATTATTATGGAACGTAGGAGAAACGGAGTGGAAGCATATTATTTACAAGTTTAAAGTTCAAAGTTCCAGGTATTTGGAGAGAAGGATTGTTGTTGTGAAGGACTATCTGGGAAATGGGACTCCTTTTTACGGACGACTTTGCTACGAAGGTGAAACGGAGGGGAACCGTTTTTTAAATAGAGAATATACTCTTCTTAATACAGGGAAGAGAAATGGGTCCGGATAACAGATATTCTTCGGTATAGTATATTAATATCCTGAATATTAATAAACACGGTTTTATTTAATTTAAAGGATTATTTAAGTAAGTTTTAAAAAAATTATTTTAATGAAATTCTGCATTAATAAAAAAATACATCAAGGAGTAACTTTAATCCATGGCTAAAATTAAATATAGTGATTTAATGTTTAATTTCGAAAAGTGCATTAAATGGGATCAAATTGCAAAAGTGTTAGGTAAGGAAAATTTATTCGATGAGTATTTAATGACAATGAATACTGTTGGTGAGTTTTGTGAAAACCAGGTGGAAGAAACTGCTGAAGAGATAGATATTAATGAATGCAAGCTTGAAAGTATTGACGGCAAAAATACGGTAATTATGCCGGAAGCAATTCTGAAACATTTCGAGACGTTAAAGGAACTGGGACTTTTTTGCGGTGTGACGATTCCGGAAGAGCATGGCGGATTTGATTTTCCATTAACTGCGTTTTTCGCGTTTGGCGAGGTTTTTTCAATGGCGGATTCGAGCATGGGGCTCACTCCTATGCTGAATGAGGGATGCGCCCAGGTAATCTCGGAATATGCAAATGACGTGATAAGGACTGAATACTTGCCGAAATTGATATCCGGTGAAAGAATCTGTGCTATGGGTCTTACTGAGCCGAGTGCGGGCAGTGATCTTGTAACAGGGATTCAGACAACTGCAAGGGCTTTTGATGCTGAAAAAGATAAAGATAAGGCTGACAGGGTAGCTGAACTTAAAAAGTATGGGGATGTATATATAATTAATGGAACCAAGATCTTCATAACCAACGGGTTTGGCGATGTTCTTACACTTGCTAAAATCAATGACGGTATAAGCATGTTTCTTGTATTTGAGGAAGATAAAGTTGTACCGCGGATAGAGCATAAGCTTGGGATAAGGGGATCGGCTACATGTGAAATATTCTACGATAATTCACCGGGTGTTTTGATAGGTGAAATGGGAGGAGGACTGATCCCGAATATGATGAAACTGATGAATATAGCCAGGGTCGGCGTTGCCACTCAGGGACTCGCTATTGGGGAAAGAGCACACAGATACGCTATTGAGTATGCCAATGACAGGGTACAATTCGGGGTTCCGATTATTCAGCATTCACCTGTTCGTCAGATAATATTTGAAAATGAAGTTGATCTTCAGGCCTGCCGTGCACTTATTTATACAGGTTCATTTTATTATGATATGCGTCTGGCTTTAAGCCGTAAAATGAAGACCCTTGAAAAGAACTCACCTGAATATGCTGAATTAAAACTTATACACAGAAAATACACAAGAATATCGGAGATTTTAATATCCCTGTCAAAGTACGATGCTACTGAGTTGGGGAACAGAGTCGCGGATTCTTCTCTGCAGGTATTCGGTGGATATGGTTTCACAAGGGAATATCCGATGGAGCGCTTTTTCAGAGATGTAAGGATCACTAATATTTATG
>CAZVYR010000165.1:0-8440 GCA_964631555.1 uncultured Leptospirales bacterium | reverse complement strand
GATGGGATCTGGTGGTCTCCGCGGTCTTCAAAACCGATGGCTGTAATTTATTGCAGCGGCAGGTTCGATTCCTGCTCCTTCCGCATAAAATTATTTTCCGGCAACACAATTAAAGGGATTTTCTCAAATTACGTTGCTTTATTTTTGCGGGCGGATATAATTCTGTAATATTATTTTGTGAATCGTTATTTTTGGTCCGGTGTATTTATAATCAATCCTGTTTTCATAACAGGGTGCCTTTATCATATACCGGGGCTCCCCATGACTCAATACAGTATATAACCAATCGTTAACTTATTATTTATTGGTTGACTATGCATCGTAGCAGAGACACAGGCGGCAGAAGTTTCTGCCGGAAACGGACGATCATTTATGGAAAATATAGAAAAAATATTAAAACAAATCCCCCAGGTTGAAAAAGTCCTCCAGCTTGACGAGATCAGGAGATTTATTCCTGATATTGGAAGAGGCATACTGGTCAGTATAATCCGTGAAGAGATCAGGTTATTCAGGGAAAAATTCCGTAAAAACCAGGATCTGAATATCGAAGATCTCTTATCATCAATAGTTAAAAGCTGCGCGCGGAAGAAACAGGAAAAGCTCCAGAGAGTTATAAACGGAACCGGTGTCACAATCCATACCAACCTGGGCAGAGCCCCGGTCTCAGGCGATATCTTAAAGCTGCTTTCGGAACAGCTTTCAAGGTACAGCAACCTGGAGTTCGATTTAAGCACCGGGAAAAGAGGCAAAAGAGGGGGATTTGTTGAAGAGCTCATTTGTAATATGACCTCAGCGGAAGATGCTTTGATCGTTAATAATAATGCGGCAAGTGTTTTCCTAATATTAAACGAGTTCGCAAAAGGCAGGGAAGTGGTGATCTCAAGAAGTGAGCTTGTCCAGATAGGCGGCGGATTCAGAATACCCGATATCCTGCGCCAGACAGGAGCCGCACTTGTGGAAGTGGGGACAACAAATATAACGGAACTCGATGATTACAGGGAAGCTATTACCGAAAATACGGGAATGATCCTTTCGGTGCACCAGTCAAATTTTAAAATAGAAGGCTTCACCAAAAGCCCGACATTAAAAGAACTATCCACTCTTAAGAACGAATCAGTATTATTTGTCAGAGACCTGGGAAGCGGCAATCTTCTTGTTGACACAAGGTTCCCGAAAGCCTTTGAACCTACTATTTCTTATGAACTCTCACAGGGAACTGATATACTCTGCTTCAGCGGCGATAAGATGTTAGGCGGCTGCCAGGCAGGCATTATCCTTGGCAGGAAAGAAATGATACGGAAATTAAAGAAAAATCCGCTTATGAGGATGTTCAGGGTGGATAAGATCACATATTTTCTCCTGCAGGAAACTTTACTTCATTATGCGAACAAGGAGATCGAAAAAATATCCCTATGGAATATGGTTTTTCAAAATAAGAAAATACTGGGCCGGAAAATCAACCGTCTGATCAGAAATATAAAGTCACAGAATAAGAAGGACTTGTTAAACAAGATCGATTTGAAAAGTGTTTTCGGGGGCGGGACTTCCCCTAATTACAAGATCCGGAGTATTGGTATTCAAATGGACATACCGGGAATTTCCGGAAAAGATATCTACAGCAGAATGCTAAAAGAAGATATACCCATAATCGGATATATTCTTGATGATAAATTTACTTTGGATATAAGAACAATATATGATGACGAAATACCGGAGATTGCCAAAGCCATTGATAATGTTATCATTGAATCCGGAAATTAAGAAGATTTTTTTACCTAAAATGACTCATTTTATCGCTAACTTAGTTTAATTTTAATAAATTTCACGCCGCAAATAGTCCATCCGTGTCCTTTGCGGCTAAAGCAACCTCCTGTTGCTTTGAAATTTATTAAAATTAAACTAAGTTAGCGATTCAACGATAGATTAAATAATAACTCATCCAGGATAAATACTTTAATAATTAAATCCACCTGTAAAATACAAAGGAAGCTAACGTGTATATTGTCGGAACATCCGGGCACATCGATCATGGTAAAACCAGCCTGATAAAAGCGCTTACCGGTATAGATTGCGATCGCCTCCCCGAAGAAAAGCAAAGAGAAATGACAATCGATATTGGGTTTTCGAAGATCGATTATCCGAAGTTCGGAACAGTAAGTATTATTGATGTTCCCGGACATGAAAGATTTATCAGGAACATGGTAGTCGGTGCCTGGGGCATAGATCTTGCCCTTCTGGTAATAGCAGTGGATGATAGCTGGATGCCCCAGACCGAAGATCATTTCAGGGTCATAGAATTACTCGGAATACAGAGAATGATCGTGGTCCTTACCAAGATCGATATAGCAGACCAGGAAATGATTGAGATCGCTGAACTTGAGGCAAAGGAAAGGCTCCAGTCCACGCGGTTTGAGAACAGCGATTTTGTAAAGGTATCATCAAAAACAGGCGAAGGCCTTGACGAATTAAAGAAAGTCATCCTTGAAAACCTGAAAAAGCTGGCAAAGTCCAGGGATGCTGTCAAACCCTACCTGTTTGTTGACCGCGTATTTGAATCCAGGGGACACGGCACAGTCATTACAGGCACATTAAAGAACGGGACATTTACTGAAAATGACGAAGTAATTATTCTTCCGGGCAACAGGGACGCACGGATCAAGAAGATTGAAAGCCATTATAACGCATTAAATGAAAGTTCGACTTCCCAGAGAACAGCCTTAAATCTTTCAGGAGTTGCGATTGATGATATTAAGCGCGGACATATCATAGTAAAGAATAATTTCTTCTCAGAATCCGATGATATAATAGCGAGCATTACACTTCTGGATAAAGACAGGAAAATAAAAAATAACCTGGGAATTGAAGTCCTCATAGGCACGTCGAGTATCAAAGGGAAGCTGATCTTTATAAATGAAGCTGACCAGGGCAATGTTTTCCCCGCAAGAATAAAGTTCGATAACAGATGGTATTTTTATCCTGATGAACCCTTTATAATCACAAATCCGGGCGGTTACAGAATAATAGGAGGCGGCAAAGTCCTGCTTCAGGATTTTCATAGTATAAAAAATAAAAAGTCTTTAAAAGAGACTATTGGTCTTTTTGAGAATTATTCTATCAAGGAAATAATCGGATTTACTGTTAAGACCAGGCTGGCAGTTGAAGCAAATTACATCAGGTCTCTGTTCCCGTACAGCGATAACATCATAGATAAATCCACGGCAGCATTGCTTGATGAGGACTCTGTAATCCGCGCCGGCGATTACATTGTCGATAAAGATTATTTTATAAATGCAAAAGAGAGTATTTCCGGTATTATTAAAAATAATGTGGGATTGAACATAAAAGAGATATCCGATATAGCAAAGGTTGAGCCGGGAATCTGTAAAATAATTATCAATGAAGAACAAAACAATAATAAAATACTCGAAAAAGACGGTAGGTATTTTTCAGGAGATTCTATTACCCCGGAAACTCTCAGCGCGGATAAAAAGAAAATATTATCGGTTTTACTGGAAAAGAAGACCGATGGGATCGAACTTGATAAGATCAGGGACGACGCAATGAAGAAAAACATAAAGGAAATACTTCGTCTTGGTTTTGCCGTAAGTCTTGACGGGAATATTATTTATCACTTTGATATATATGAAGATTTAAAGAAAAGAATTATGGATCTTTTTAATAAGCTGGACAGGATTTCTATTTCAGACGTCAGGGAGGTAACCAATCTTTCGAGAAAATATTTAATACCGATCCTGAACAGAATTGAGGATGATGGATTGATCAAGAGATACGGCGACTTCAGAATAAAGCTGTGATATAAAGTTGCAAGTCCACTGAAAATGCGGTTCAGCTGCAATACCGGAAAATCTGTATTCAGCTTTGGCTTGACTTTTTGAATTTTTCATTTTATTATTATAAGTGACAATAAAAAAAAGTACAGTATGGTCTTCTTTGCCTTCGCCTGGATGCTATTTTGTTTATCTTTCATCTCCTGCATTCGGGCATTAAATGATGCTGATTTTATCGGGCAATTCTGAAGCAGCCGACTTATACTGACTTTAATGTTAACCGGTAATCAGGATATTTCAGCATCAGGTTTAATCTTTCACATAGGGATAATATCTATTATGGACTCTCAATTACCTGACTTATTGAAGGATAAAATTCCGGAAATACAGGTTAATCTTAAAACAGTAAAAATAGGAACAACATTCTCGTTTGATCTGTACGATGAATATGGGAATATAATTGTGGAAACTGAAACTCCCCTCAACGAACCCCTAATAAAACACCTGATATCCAGAGGCATGGAGTTTCTTTATTATAATCCCGCGGCAAGCACTGCCAGGAAAAATATCGCGGGTCTGGATCTGAGTAAGAAAGTCATAGATGACGATGAACAGAAAGAATCTATAACCCTAGCAAAGGAAATTCTTGATTCAATTAAAGAATCAATTGATTTTTCTCCCAAGTCCCTTACCCCGGAAAAGATAAAGAAGTCCTACGAGCATGTTGACAGCATACTGAAACATATAGAGGAAAATACCGACAGCATTTTTGTGCCTTTTACAAAGTTAAAGATCCTTGACGAGTACACTTATATCCATTCGTCCAACGTATCCATCCTTGCCGCGATCCTCGGAGCAAGGATGGAATATAACAGAACCGTAAGGGTAAGGATGGGAGTCGGCGGGCTTTTCCATGATATAGGGAAAGCAATGATTGATAATAAAATCCTGAATAAAAATTCAAAGTTGACTCCTGAAGAATATGCAATTATAAAAAAACATCCGGGGTATGGCTTCGACCTGGTAAAGAACAATAAAGATCTGTCCACACTGGAAAAAAGCATAATATTATTTCATCACGAAAGACCGGACACCCAGGGATATCCTTTCAAATATGATTATAATAATTATACAGGCAATGTGCCCAAGGAAGTCAGACTCATATCAATATGCGACGCCTACAGCGCCCTGACAATTAAAACTCCATACAGGGAACAGGCATATTCCCCAAGAAAGGCGCTGCGTATCATCATAAATTCAGTATATTCCCCTTTTAAAAAGAACTCCCAGTTTCTGCCCGCCGATGTAAGGGATTTTATAAGATCGCTTGCTTTTATGCTGAATAACGGTGAATATTTCTACGATAAAGGGGAAACCGTGCGCCTGAGTTCCGGGGAAGTCGCAATAGTCGAAGACATGAACAGGTTATATCCCTTAAATCCGAAGATCAGGCTGATCACCAATAAGCAAATGAAAGCAATAGACAGGCATGTAGAAATCGACCTTCTCAGGGATACAGGCGTTTATATTGCGTACATTTTCGACAAAAGCACAAAAGTACCAAAAGATAACTAATCGCTGAATAAAATGACAATTGATGAATTTCTGGATAAAATCAATAATAATAAGAAAAAATTTATTAAATATAATGAAATAAGATTTAGTAAATTTAAGGATTACGCTGAACTTCAGGGAGGACTCAGCATAATAGAAGCAATCCCCCTGATAATAAGCAGCAACCAGCCCGGGGTCCCGGGCTATATAGAAGACTATGATCCAATAGGGATTTACGGTTATGAACCTTCCGCAATCGCATTGGCGTTTTTCAAAAAAACATTTACCGGCGCTCAGGCCGGGCTATCCAGGGAAATCAAGCCCATAATAGAATTATTCGCAATAATGGGCAGCGCAGGCAGCATCGCATATAATGAAGATTCGGATATCGACTACTGGCTGTGCCTTGATGAAAGCCTGGTCGATACAGTCACCATAGACAAGCTTAAGACAAAACTAAGAGCTGTCGAACTCTGGATCACTGAAAATTTCAACCTGGAAACCCATTACTTCCTTAATGATATTACCCGGATAAAGAACGACATTTTCGACTCCGATGAAGACGACATATCAGGGAAAGCACTCGGTAAATTACTGAAAGATGAATTCTACAGGAGCTCGATCCTGCTCCACGGTAAAGTCCCGTTCTGGTGGGTCGTTCCGCCAGGCACAACTGATGAAGCTTACAAAAAATACCTGAACATTATTAAAACTTCAAAATATCAGAATGATTTTATCGACCTGGGCAATTTACATATAATAAAAAAGGAAGAATTCCTCGGTGCAGGCCTGTTCCAGATATTGAAATCCCTGAGCAATCCTTTTAAATCGATACTCAAAATCGGAATACTTGAAAAATATCTCCTTGAAGAAGTAAAAACTCCGCTCCTATGTAATATACTGAAAGAAAAAGTCCAGAAAGAAGACCTGGACATTAACTATATCGATCCATATATTCTAATGTTCAATGAGGTTCTTGATTACTACAAAGAAAAGACACAGGACGACCCTTTTGCCCTGGAAGTAATTAAAAGATGTTTTTATATCAAGATCGATCCCAATCTCTCCAAACTGAATAAAGCAAAACAAGAATATCTGACCGAAAAGCAGAATATAATGCAGGAATACACAAAGAAGTGGTCCTGGCTGGATATAAAATTAAAACAGATGGATGATTTCCGCAACTGGGAGCTAAGCGCGCTAAATAAATTTTGGAACAATATATCAAAGCTGATATTAAAGACATATAAAAAGATACTAAGCAGTTTAGAGAGCCAGAATATCGCGCAGAAATTTTCAGATAATGAGATGCAATATATCTCAAGGAGGATATACTCGAGTTTTTCCTCAGGAGGCAACAAGATCAGGCCCGCGATTAGCTTCAATGACAATCCAGTGGAAAAATTTCTGTTTATCGAATCAATAAGCCAGGAAAGCGGATCCATAAGCTGGCTAATATCAAAAGGACTCATAAGCGGATCAGGCACAAGCAAAAGATCGATCATCCACATGGAGCAGAATATACTGGCAATCCTCGCATGGATCAGCATCAATAAATTGTTCCAGAAGAACATAACCCGTGTTGAGATCAAGTCAAGGTATCATCTCCTCGAAAAAAGCTTTGTCAGGGAATTGTTGAACGATCTTACGCAGCACTTCACACACAAGAAAGTAACTATTAAAAACAAGTATTTCTTCAATGATCCCTTTCCATTGATAAATTTTATCATAATTAATCTTTCCGCCAAATATCCCAAGGGCATTGAAGATATATATTACCTGTATCATAACAGTTGGGGAGAAACAGTATATGAACAGTATGAAACCGAGCTGGACTTTGCGCTGATATTCACAAAAATACTGAACGGCGCTGTAGAAAGCAGGGATACCTTTGAGAATTGCGTTTCCATGACCTCCCAGTATCCGTACAAAGCAAGCAAATCCTTTAAATCAATATTATTCCTGATCAGTGACCTGTATAACTTCTTTATCAATGAACCTGATGAATTCGGAGGCAGAGTCACAAAAAAATATTTAACCACCTTAGGGGGGAATTTTATCTTGTTTTCCTACCCGGTATATAAAAAAGATAATAAAATATCATATACCGCATTTAACACTGAATTAAAAATGCTTTACAGCCTGTCCGGAATTCATGGACTAAAGAATATAATCAAAGTAAATCCTTTAAATCCCGAATTAAATCATCTGAAGATCATTGTAGATAATTTCAAGCCGGACGCTATCCAGATATATTTTCAGAAAGCCAGGAAGTATTGCTATTTCTTCGTGTCAGACGAACACGGCTCAATAGCTTTTTTCAGAAAAAGCATGGATCACTTTCAGGATTACCTCACAAGATTATATGTCTTTTCAAAAAACACAGTAAAACAGGTAAAAAAGAACAATCCGGATTCCACCTTTAACAGAAAGGAAAGCAAGGGCATAGAGATATACCGCCTGGAAAGGGACGATGTCAACAACTGCACCATCCATGAAATCAATCCTGCGCAGGATGAAAACATCTTCAGGCAGGAAAAAACAATACTTCCTCTGAAATTATCCCTTCTTTTACTTGAGGACGGCGAAATAGGTTACAGGTTTAATCTCCCGGACGGAGGTATGTCCGAAAACCTTGCTAAGGCTGATATCAGCGAAATAGCAAAGGAAATGGCAGTACTGATGGATACGGTAAAAAGCTATAATTATTTTGTTACGGATATAAATTACTCCAACCTGGAATTAAAAATGTATAAAGATTATTCCACATTCAGTTTTATGGAAAAGAACAAGTTTGAACTGCTCATCGAAAAAGGGCTTGGTAGCGGAAGAGCCGGATAAACATGAAATACATACTTGGCTTCAATATCGGTAATACAAATACAACGCTCGGCATCTATAAATCCGGAGAAATCATCCCGCAAAAGACCCGCACATATAAAACCGACAGGCATATAACCACAGATGAACTCGGCCGCCAGGTGCGCAGCATACTGGATGAACTTTCAGCAAATACAGATCATGAGCTCAAAGTCGTCGGCCTGGCAATATCCAGCGTGGTTACCGAAGTGGACGAAGCATACAGAAGAATGTCAAAA
>CAZVYR010000164.1:0-8517 GCA_964631555.1 uncultured Leptospirales bacterium | reverse complement strand
AACAAGCTTGATAAAATATATTTAATCCCGGAAATACACGGAATCCTTTCCCCAATGGATGAAAATTATATCAATATTTATTTTCAGGATATATATCAGGCACTGGAAAAGAAGGATATTTTAAAATATAAACCGGTAATTGAAACAGTCAAAAAAAATACATCAATCAGGCTGATCGAAAGCATCTTTTCTTCAGGAGGTATTATTTTATTTGAAGAGCTAAACCACTTAATAGATAAAACTACCTCCGAAAAAATCCTCTCAACCTTAATTGAAAAAAAAATTATCCACATTTTTCATGATCTGGCCGTGTCAGGTAAAACACTTATAATACTTGATAAAAAAGTTTTTGTCGCGCTTGCAATGAATTCTACTGCAGTTTCAGGCAGCCCAATTAATGTTTATAACAGGTATACCCTGCTGCTGAATCTATTAGGAGCCTATGACACAATATCCACCTACGGGCTTTTCCTGACAAAACAGAGAGTATTCCGTAAGATTGATAAAAAGCACCTGGAAGATTCAATGCTCAGATTATCCGACATGGAAGAAACTGAGTTAAGCAAAGCTGTTGTCTCCCAGCTTTCACTTCATATTCTCTATTTACAGAACTGTATCTTTATTAAAAACGATACTGCGTTAATTTCTCTTAAGAAGATCAGGGAATTATTAAGCGACCCCAGTGAATGGCTTTTCAGGATTATTAAGCTCCTTGACGAACCGCCCGGGGAAGAAAGGCTATTTAAAGTACCTTTTGATATCCCCACATACGAGACTTTTTTTTCTATACTGGTTCTGCTTTATCTTTATGGTAATTCGACCTATGATTATATTAAAGCAGCATATTTCGCAAAGATTAACTCAGAAATACAGAGTGATAAAATTAACGAAATAAGACAGATAACGGAAAATAATTTGAAGAAATTCGGAGCCTGCTTGAATTTTCTATGCATTACAGGTATAATCGAAATTAAAAACAACCTGATACAAATATCCGACATTGGATTTAAAATAGCTGAAAAGCTGGGGATCAGGGATAATGAGCTTCAGGATGAGCCGGCTGATGATTCAAAGGAAAATACCAGAGGTGTAAAAACAATTTATTTAAATCCTGATTTTACAATGATCATTCCCAAGAATGAAATACCTTCAGAAGCACTTTATAACATACTGACTCATACTGAAATTGTCAAAGATGATGTTATATTGCATACCAGGATATGCAGGGAATCTATCCTGACGTCCCTGAAAAGAGGCATGGATAATGAAAGGTTTTTTTTCACTCTAAAAAAATATCTGAAAACAGAGATCCCTAATAATCTGAATTTCCTTATCTCAGAATGGATGAATCAGACAATAAAACTAAAGATCTTCAATGCTACTATTCTGAAAAGCAATCCTTCATTCCTCGATAAAATTACTCATAGTAAAATCAAGAATAGTATAAAAAAAAGAATATCGGATCAATACGCGATTCTTGATATGAAGTATATGGATAAATTCATAAAGATGGCGAAAGAGAATGACGCTGTAATAAATCTTTTTGATGAATCAGAAGAAGACAGCTTCTAGTCTTTTATAACTTCAATGCGTTTTTTAAATTTGAGTTCGAAAAATTCAGCAAGCGCAGCTATTGTATTTTCAGGGACAAAATATAACTTGCCCATCAGTCTTACGAGCCCGCCTCTATAATAAGAGAGTTTCATTTTATAATCGATCCAGCCGACAGGTTCAACTTTTTTCCAGTTATTACAGGTTTTCAGCACAGGAATTTTTTTCAAATATAATTCCCTTATTTTCCCGTCCTTAACTGCATCTTTTAAAATACTTTCCCATTCCATAATTATAATGTTAACTCTGATCTTTTTATATTATTTTATTCATCCTGACCGGCTTTTTGTTATCTAACTTATCTCTGAACCGTTAAATTGGCTTGATCTTAATGTCACGTTCAAGCTTTATTAGACGGTTATTATACAGCCGGTTAATTATTTACGGAACTCTAATGTATTGTTTCATTAACTGTTTTTAAAGCCTTTATTTGCTGTTTAAGCCTGCTTATTTCAATTGACTGTTTTTCTTTTTCTTCTTTGAGCTTTACGAGTTTCCTGGCAAGGTCGTTATTCTCCATGCTCAGTCTTTCTATCTTTTTATGCGAATCTGATGTGCCTGACAGGTAATCCGGTCCGGGATTACTGCCCGAAGATGATGCAGGGTAGCTCTCATATGATAATCTCTCCTGCCGGTTTATATCCGGAATATTATTGAAACTTTCCCGGCTCCTGAGCTCTTCAAGCATTTCTTCAGCTTTTACCTTATTCTCATCATAGAACATCTCTTTTTGCCTGAGAAGTGTATATTCGCTGATGGATTTATTAAGCTCAAGCTGCTTTTTCATTAAATTCTTTTCATAAAAAAAAATATTTTTAAAGCTTTCTTTTTCTTCGTCAGTAACAAAGATATCCCGCCTGTTAATATTGATTATATTTTCATAAGTTTCAATTCTTGATACTGCTTCCAGTGATATATACTTCATGACTTCTCTATATCTTTCGACAATTACGGTCTTTTCCAGAAGCAATATGAACTCTCTTTTATGAACCGGCCTTGAAAGAAATTCGGTATGTAAAAAGCTGATTGAAGTATTTAAGGCTTCTTTGATCTTTCTTTTGTTTAGTATAATATATTTTGGAAAAGGATGAAGTCTCTGGTCATCCCTTATCAGGGATAGTGTATTCTGAATATCTGTATCTGTCAGATCAAAAATAAAAATATTTATATTTTCCGGCGATATGTCTTTTTTTTTAAGAGATTTCGCGGCAACTATTGCTACATCAAGACCAATATCGGCAATGTCTCCGGCAATATCCCGGCCCGGCTCATTGTCAGTTATATACCATATATGAACTTTATCCATTTATATATCCTTGCGTCCGGAGATATCAGACTTGCTGCAAAACTGATTTTCCACACCGCTGGCGGGGAAAATCCTAATATTTCAGGAGAAATGCAAATAGTCTGTTATATTTAAAATAATAACAATAGATTTATTGCTAACAATATAATTACACTATATTAAAAGAAATAACAATCATAAAATAATATTATTTTTCAATATATTTTTATTCCTGTTTATAAATTTATGTGCAGCAATATTATTTTTGATTAAATTATGGCTGTTACCGGAAAGTCGTTTTTAATACGACAGAAGCGGACAGGGATGTAACGTCAGGCTTTTTCTTTTAAAAAGATAAGCACTATTCCCGCAAGCAATAAAATAAAATTAGGATACCATACCCCGATAAAGGGATTGACAATTCCTTTTATAGCAAGTGATTGCCCGGACATGGAGAGTATATAATAAACAAAAAAGATTATTATACTTATTCCGAAACCGATCCCTTTGGCGCTTCGTCTGTATGTTATGCCTACAGGGGCTCCTATTATTACAAAGACCAGGCAGCTAAATGGGATGGAGGTCTTTTTATACAGCTCCACCCAGGATAGCGCTATATCGCGGTCATTCTTATATGATACTTTTCCATTGCTCAATAATTTGTATAATTCCACACTGTTCAGTTCCGAAGGGTTTGTCTTATCATCTGCGTTATAGGTAATTTTGCTGTCTGAGAGCAGGAGTTCCGCGCTTCCGTTTTTGAAGTCAACAACTGAAAAAGAACCTGAATTTATTTTGCTTGAAAAGAGTTTTCCGGAATATAGTTTAAGTGTGCGGCTGCCGTCTTTGTTTTGTTTCCATATACCTTTCTTTGCTTTGATGATATCCCATCCCCCGCTGTCATTTTTATTAAAAAGCATAATATTTTTAAGCTCGCCTGTATCCCTGTTGATTTTCTCAACCCATATTGTATTTTCTCCCAGGCTTGTGAATATGCCGTCATCAAGTACTGCGGAAGGGCTGCTCTTTAATATCTCAACAAATATTCTGTTATAATTTTTATTGCAATATACGAGCACTGTTTCATTAAATATTGTCATCAGGATAAATATAAAGAAGCCTGTTATCAGTACAGGCTTGATTATTCTGTAAAACGAAACGCCGGCGGATCTTAAGGCAATGATCTCCGAATCATTGGAGAGCCTTCCCAGGGCCACTATCGAGGAGAATAATACTGCCATTGGTACTGTCAGCGACATGGTTATCGGCAGCATCATGAAGAATAGTTTTAAGACAAGCAGGAATTTCACGTTTTTATTTATTATGAGATCAGCCAGCGCGAAAAGTTGCTGGAGCATGAGAATAAAAGTAAAGAACAAAAATCCCGTTAGAAAAGGGAAAAGCTGCTCTTTGGCAATATATGTTGTAATCTTTTTGATTCTCATTTTGTTTGCTGTTTACGCCGGTTTATTTTATAATCTCTTTATCAAGTCTTAATAATTTGAATTATAAAATCAATTGTTTTATAATAAGCTGGATATGAAAATTGCCGTAATACTCGCAGATGGCAGAGACGCAGGATATTGCATATCTAAGGGGTAATACGATTTTGGGACGAGTTTGAAACGGAGAAACGGAGAAACGGATAAAGTTCCAGGTTGAAGATTCCAGGTTCCAGGGGTATTAAAAGGTCGGATTATTTGTAGAATTTTTTTCCTATGGAACTTTAAACTTTGAACTTTGAACTGTTTTTCATAGTATGCACTTATATAGGGAAGATAGAATTTGAAGCGTATTTGAAGCGGATAGGAAACGGAGGGGAAGTGTGTAATGTTATTTTAAAAAAAATGCCATATAATCCGTTTTATGCAAAAAATTAATTGAAAGTATAACGATAAAAAAATATGTTACATAATATCCTTTATTCTAAAAGCGTGTAAAAATAAACGGTTCTGTCTTAATCTGTATACCCGGTTCCGGGCAAGACTTAAATATCCGGCAAAAAAGAATTTATATGATATTAAAAAAACAGCTTATTACTTGTTGCATTATATACTTTGTTTTTCTTTCAGGCAAATTCGCATATCCGTCGGATTCTGCTGATCCTGACTCTGCTGAGGGAATAGCCACGGAATTGTCGGATGAGAGCAGGAACAGTAATAATAGCGAACCGGATTTCTATTTTTTGCCTCCCGCGGGAAAGAAGAATCTCTTTGAGTCTGTTGACGATCTTTCTATCTGCAGGAATAAATATGTAAGGGAATATATCTATCAATACCTAACTATGGGGCGGGAGTTTTTAATTCATGCTATTGCGCGATCCGACAGGTATTCCGGGATAGTGGAAGAAATATTTAACGATTACGATGATATTCCAAAGGATATATCGCTCTTGCCTCTGCTGGAGAGCGGCTTTAACCCGTATGCAACATCCAGGAGCAAGGCTGTTGGCCTTTGGCAGTTTATGAAAGGCACTTCAAGGGAACTGGGATTAAAGACAAACAAATGGGTTGACGAGAGAAGGGATATTGAAAAATCAACAAGAGCGGCTGTCCAGCATTTAAACAGCCTTTACAGGATTTTCAATTCATGGGAGCTGGCTCTTACCGCGTATAACGGCGGAGCGTCTTACGTAAAAAAAGCGATGGACAAATCCGGGGCAGGCACCTTTCAGGAACTGATCGAAAGCGAAGCTTTAAACAGAGAGACCGGTGAATTCGTATACAGGTTCGCGGCTCTGCTTATTATATATAAGAACCAGGAGCTTTTTGATATTGAGAGCGATGTTCCTGAAGAGCATCATCCTGAAACCGAGATTATTGTTCTTCAATATCCTGTCAGAATCAGCCGTCTTTCGGAAGTAACTGATGTTCCGCAGGAAGTTATTAAGAGATATAATCCCGAACTTAAAAAGAATACTACTCCTCCTTATGCTAAGGAGTACACGATAAGGATGCCGAAAGGCTCAAAAGAAATTATTGAGCGCAATAAATCAAAACTTTACGCGATAAAATATAAGAAGCTTCGTAAACATGTTGTCAGGGAAGGTGAATGTATCAGTAAGATCGCGGCACAGTACAAAACCGCATCGCGCAGGATCATTCTGTTCAATAATATTAAGAATCCCGACATGATCAGGCCAGGTATGGAGCTTTATATTCCGATATAAGATATACGTTCAGCTTTTGATGACCGCGCTTTTCTGACAATGCGGGAATTTGTATTTGATCAGTCTGGGAATAAGCTGTTTTAAAAATCCTTTTCCCTGGATAATATAATATCGATGTATAGTGAGAAATAAATTCATTTTAAAATTCCGAGGACTGTTTGAGTTTTTCCAAGACTTTGTCCGAGTTCCGCAGGAAATTTAAAATGAATTTATTCCTCACATAGCACTATCTTAATGAATGGATTTAATAAAATTTAGTCCCGGATTTTTAAAAAAGCTTATTCCCATTTATCAATTTCTTTCCGAAAAACCAGAATATGCGTCAGGCAATACTGTTTATGTCTATTTTCCTGCTGAGCCTGGTGCTGACCTGCGCTACCACGAGGGAAGAAACATAGCTCGCTATTCTCCCTGCCCTTTCAAGAGGAAGATCCTTCGAAATTCCGTACAGCAGACCTGCCGCGTACAAATCCCCTGCCCCGTTGGTATTAACGACTTCGATCTTATTGGGTGAGACGCGGTACTTCTCAGTTGATTTCTTTATCAGGCTTCCCTTGCTTCCGAGCTTTACAACCGCAATATCGCACATTGAAGAAATTATTTCGAGAGCTTCTTCCTCTTCTTTGCCTGTAAAAGCCTTTGCTTCAAGCTCGTTCACGAATACTATATCAGCGTAATTCTTTACTATGCTCAGAATTACGTCCGGTATTCTGGAGATGAGGGCCGGATCCGCGAGATCGATCGATATTTTCACGCCGCTTTCTTTCGCGGTTTCCATTGCGAAAAGCACGGCTTCTCTTATCTCCGGCAATTCAAGGAGATATCCTTCTATATGCAGAATTTTGCCTGCCTGTATCTCTTCCGCTGCCACATCCTTTTTACGGAACTTGATTGCTGCTCCTAAATGGGTCGCGAAGGTGCGTTCCGAGTCCGGGGTAATGAATGTGATTGCATGGCCGGTTATGCTGCTATGCCTGGCGAGTATGCACCTGGTGCCTGCTTTCTCAGTCTCAGCAATATAGAATTCGGCATTGGAGTCATTACCTACTGTACCGAATAACGCGCCTTTGCCTCCGAGCATGGCAATGCCTGCAAGCGTATTCGCGGAGCTGCCGCCCGGTGTTCTGTCCATTTTGTAATCTTTAACCTTAGAAAGGATATCAGCGCTTTTGGTTTCTTCAAGAATAAGATGCATTTGGCCTTTTTTTAAGCCTATATCTTCAAGGATCGCATCTTCAACGTTGACTGTAAGATCAACAAGTGGAGAGCCTATGCCGACTACGTCATATTTTTTCTCTTTCATGTAATTATTCCTGTAAATTAAGAAAAGTTATTGGTTTCAATATTACTTTTGAGAAAAGTAAGGCAAGCTATTTTTCTATTAATAAAACAGGGAGAAGGGGGATTACGTACTTCTGTTCTTGCTCTTTTCTGTAAAAATGCTATTTCAAATCAAACGCTTTTTCCATACCCGATCTTTTTCCAATTGACTGAATCGCCCAGCGCAGGATTTGAAAACAAAGGTGACATGACCGGACTCTTAACAGGTTCAGTTTGAAATAAATCTTTATCAGATTTTTATTTACAAGCAGGTATATCCTGATCAGCATTAAAAATTAATTAAGTAGACTATGGGCACTGATGTCTGATGTGCACTACACGCTAGTCAAATCCGACTTGAGCCCATTGTTAATCCCTTAATATGCGAATAGTTCTTGTAAACAATTGATTATATTTATCTTTACGCTTTTAGGAATCTCACCGAGTTTTTGAATTAACCTGGATTTATCAATTGCTCTCATCTGGTCAAGCAGGATCAATCCTTTTTTACCCTGAAATGTATGTTGAATCCTGGTTGGATAGCTAAATCCTTTGGTTGTCATTGGAGCAACAATTGCGGTCTTTAGTGCAGACATCTCATCCGGGGATAAAATAACACAAGGTCTGGTCTTTCTTATTTCAGAACCCTGTGTAGGATCTAGTTGAACCAGCCAAATTTCAAACCTGTGGGCATGTTTTTCTACCATTCCCAATCCTCTTCATCTAACAAAGAAGCATCCAGCCACTCCTGCTCTGCACTACTTGATTCCTGGGATTTCAGGGCTTTATCAAATTGTTTTTTCCAACCTTCTCTTGGTTTTTTAACAGGCTGGATTAACAGACCATCGTCGATAATTTTAAATTCTAATTCTTTATCTTCTAATTGTGCCTGATCGATAATTGCTTTCGGAATTCGCAAACCTTGTGAATTTCCAATTTTTATTAAAGTTGCCATATTTAACTCTATTATTTAATCAATGTAATTACAATATAATTACATAACAGAATTATGTCAATTCTAATTAAAATTTATGTTTTTATAGCTTAACGTCCGCATCAGATGCATGACGTTAAGTTGACGCGATGATTACATGTCAGCCATTATTTTATACTTCTATTTCCAGTCAGGCGG
>CAZVYR010000163.1:0-8538 GCA_964631555.1 uncultured Leptospirales bacterium | reverse complement strand
AGCCAAATTCCTGAAAATTCCTTTAAAGCAAAAAAGAATTGAATTCATAGACAGGCAGATTATTATAGAAAACAAGCATCCTTTCCTGGCCTATGATCCTAATAAATGCGTAATGTGCGGCAGGTGTATCGAAACATGCCGCAAATTATACGACTCCCCATACCTGTCATTCGCGGGCCGGGGACTTAATATGACAATAAGCTTCTTCGGCGAAACAGAGGCTGGGAGTATTCCATGTAATGACTGCTATGCCTGCGTTGAAGTGTGCCCTGTCGGCGCGCTTCTCGATAAAAGCAGCATTCATGCAAAATAAAAAAAGTAAGGGTTAGCCCGATGAATAAAAAACACGCAGATCAGCACATCGAAGAAAATCAAAAGACCAATACCCGGAAAGGCTGGTGGAGCCGCTTCCTTAAGCGGCTGGCGGACTACAACAAAAACAATCCTCTCGGTATATGTAAAAATTGAATCCGCCGCTTCTGAAGCGCTGGCAGCGTAAAATAAAAGACCATAGCCCGATGCATTACCGCTTTATATCGGAATTCTTCCGGGAAGGGAACGATTGATACAATGCCCCCTCTAAATATAAAAATACACCTGAAAGACTACTGTATAGAAACCGGAATTAAAAAGAAATTAAAAGAATTGACTTACTCATATCTTGAAGGATACGATGAAGAAAATTCAATATTACAAGAGATAGAATTATTGCAGGAATTCATTAAGCAAACCGATTTCCCCGGATTAAGAACAAGTGACGAAAGACTTGCAGGCATTAGAGAATCATTCGTCACCATATCAAGGGACAGCCTTAATAATATAAGGCTAAAAATTGAATGAACGTGTAATAGTCTGTTTCAACAAATTGAAAATAAGACAAAGACTAAATTTAAAACTCAATCCAATTAGTAAACCGGAGAAAATAAGATGACACATGAATATGCAGGCAAATATGCCACGAAACATTCAGGCGTAGATATTAATGAAAAGATTGCCGCGCTTATTAAAGACAGGGTCACAGATAATATGATCTCATGTGCCGAAGCACATAAAATAGCCCGGGAACTGGAAGTAGCCCCGATTGATGTGGGGACTACTCTTGACCTCCTTGAAGTAAGGATAAATAAATGCCAGCTTGGCCTTTTCGGTTATGGTGAAGTAAGAAAGGTTACCCAGGTGAAAGTTAATAATAATCCCGAAATCACGCAGGCTATCAAAGCCGCTCTTGTCAACGACCGCCTGCCGTGCGCGTCTGCCTGGGAAATAGCCGAAAAATTCGGGCTTGCCAGGATAGAAGTATCTGCCGCAGCCGAAAAAATGAAAATAAAAATTACATCATGCCAGATCGGCGCATTTAAATAGCAACAAAAGCTTCCTATTCCACCAGGACGCCCTTGCTGACAGCCAGAAGATCGCTGACCAGAGTCTCATAATCGAGCTTACGGCCTTTTTTCTTCTCCCTTTCTGCTATCCTGCTCTGGTGAAACTCTATAATATCGTCAGTAAACGGAATATTACCCCGGTTCAGGTACCTGATAGCGCCTTCGCTGTCCTTGATCCCCATTACCTTGCAGGGGCTGGCAGGATTTGTGGCAAACGGATTATCCAGTACTCCTGATTTAACAGCCTTTATTATTCCCTGAACAGGATCACCGTCCCCGAATTCGAGAACCTTGTCCACAATACACCTGACTTCCTTCTCAGCCATGCTGATTTCCAGATCAAGCTCCCTTTTGTCCGCTTCGATTTTCTGGCCTTGTAAGAAGTTCTGCATAAACTTGACTGTCCTGAAAGTATAGGCAGTGTCTTCTTTGGTTGGAATACCCTTTGCCTCAGCTATCGTACGGATATCGTTCGACTGTGCATTGCACAGTTTCGCCATCAGTGTATTCATAAATGTAACGGCAAAAGCGGCACCTGCTTCCAAAGGATACTGTACCAGTGAAAAGCTTACTGATAAAAATATATCAATATCATTATAACCGTACTTGTTCAGGTATTCATACGCGAGCTTTTTAATTACCCTGGAAGTCGCAACATCCTGGGCAAGGCAGCCGTGAGTGGCAAAATGCAATCTCATGTTCCTGATCCCCTGCTCTGCCATGGTCAGCAGCTGCACAATAATGGCTGCCATCTGCAAACTCGGAGGAATACCGGCGCCGTAAAGCCCCTGGCATGATGCCAGCAAAGATACGCCGTGCTCCTCGTAATAACCGATCAGCCTTTTAACGTACCTGTGTGTCGAAAAAACACTCTCAAGAGTTACCTTGCTGTGATGATGCCAGAAATCCATGAGCACATCTGTTGATCCCGCAGTATGTCCCCCTGCATATCCCATCTCATCTATCAGCCTGGTATCCGCTGCACCGTATCTCATTGATATAGGTAAATTTACAGCATCTATCACCTTCCTGAAACCCGCCACGCCGTGATTCACAATGGGCAGGCCGTTCAAAACCGATTTACCCATCTTTTGACTTTCCTTTATCCCCTTTTCAGCGGCTTCATAATTTTGCTGCCTGGAAAAACTGTCAACGGATGTCCCTAAAAGATCAGCCTGGCCCTCTTTCTCAACATGAGCAAGCAGTTCTATCTGCTCTTCAATGGTTGCCTTTCCCATGCCGGTTATGGCATATATCTCGCCGTGTTCCCTGGCGTATTTCATTTTCTTTGCCCAGACTTTATTCTCAGGCAGGCTTTTGTGAAATTCAATTGCCTCATCGAGATCGATATCCTTTCCGGTGGGCCAGCCAGCGAGCACCTCTATTCTTTCCTTGAAAAACTCCTCCTCAGTAAGCTTCTTATTCTGCATGTCCATTTTGCCTCCTTCGCGTAGAGATGTCTGCTTCCAGGTCCTTTATTACAACAGTCGGTGATACTCCGGGCGGATAAACCCTGTCCACGCCTAATTCCTTAAAGGTCTTTTCCACATCTTCCCATTGCATTTCACCAACCAGCAGGTAGCCGCCGAGATATAAAATAACATTATCAAGACCTGCTTCCATGCAGTTACCTCTGAATCCGGGTACCAGCGCCCCGGCATGCCCGCTTAGCGAAGACACCAGGATAGCGTCGGCATTGCTCTCCAGGGCAGCGTTTATAAATTCTTTCTGGGAAACCTGGGAACCAAGCGCTACTACTTTATAGCCGGCCTGTCCCAGTGCGTATTCCAGTATCCGGATACCTACAACATGCACATCTTCGCCTATTACACCTGTGACAACTGTTCCCATGGACTCACTATTATCACTCATCAATTTCCTCTTATTGATAATATTGGCTTTGAATAAAAAAAAAGGGGCGGATCAATGATCCGCCATGTAACTTAAACTTCAACCATAACCTTGATCTCATCATGAGAATAGGCTGTCAGATCAAAAGCTTCCTTTGTTTTCTCAAGAGGGAAAACACTTGTGACGTGTTTCTTGGCAGAGATCTTTCCTGATTGTATAAGAGCTGCCGCCTCATGCCAGCGCGGCACCCTGGGACCCAAAGTCCCCCATGCGATCTGCATATGCACCAGGTTCGGATCAAACCCAATGGAAGGATTCGTATGCCCCAGCCCTGGACCGATCCAGGTTGTCATATCGCCCCCGCTCGGGCCGATTGCCGGATTTAATTTAAAAGGCGAATAATAATACCCTGCCAGCCATATGTTCCCGGCCCTGCGCGTAGATGAAATACCCTGCATCAAAGCCATCGGCCTTGTGTCAATAACTATGGACACATCCACACCCCGGCCGTGCCTCTCGCTCATTACCACTCTCGCCACATCCTCTTCAATGGAGTTGACGACAACATCAGCACCAACCTCTGCTGAAGCATCAAGAAGCCTTTTTGATATATCAGCGGTAATAACCTTAACGCCCCTCTCTTTCATCTTGGCTGTTGTAGCCAGTCCCATCAAATCCTGTCCGAGAACGAGCGCGACATCTCCCGGTTTTGCCTTCGCGGCCACTCCTACGCCGAGGTATACCGGCTCTATCATGGCAAGATCGTGCCAGCCAAGCGAATCAGGCAATATTGCCATACTCTCGTTTGTTATAAACGGTATCGCGATATATTCGGCAAATCCTCCGTGTATTGCCCGGTGAGCCATTCCTGCTCTCCAGTCTGTGCAGCGCCAGTAATCCTTTTCAATGCAATAATTACATTTATAACAGGGACGGAAAACAGGATTTTGAAAGACCTTGTCCCCTACTTTGAAATCCTTAACTTCAGAGCCAACCTCTGCTATCTCTCCGCTCCATTCGTGTCCCCTGGCCAGGCCCACTCCCTGGCCGCCGCTCGACCATTTAATCCAGGCGTCCACATCCATAACATTGCACACACCGCAGGCACCGATTTTTACAATTGCCCCTTCGGGTGGACATTTTGGATAAGGGACTTCCTCGTATCTGATGTCACCTGGCGCATAATAAATAGCTGCTTTCATTTTCTTCATCTTACTGCCTCCAAGTATTTAAATGTATTAGAATTATTGTGAAATTTAACTTATTAGTTTAAAGAGGCTGAACGATTATTTCACAACATATTCATTATTG
This sequence comes from uncultured Leptospirales bacterium, assembly GCA_964631555.1. Classification (GTDB taxonomy): domain Bacteria; phylum Spirochaetota; class UBA4802; order UBA4802; family JAFGDQ01; genus CAZVYR01. The sequence continues at coordinate 3,994 of CAZVYR010000163.1, read as the reverse complement.
ATAAAAAAACTTTGATTCCTGTATTTTAATAACTCTCCCTGACTGTCTTCTCCGTTTCCCCTCCGTTCCTGATTCGTCTCTTATTCGCTTCCCCTCCGTTTCAGCTTCTTCCTAAAGCCGCATCCCCTACGTTTCAGCTTCGCTTTATCTTCGTCTCATATCCTGTTTCTGAGCACAGTCGAAGGGCGGTCCCTGAGCACAGTCGAAGGGTCCCCTCCGTTTCATGCTCGCAATTATATCATGAAAATGTAATATCTCAGGACATTCCTCCATCCACAATAAAAAGCTGGCCTGTGGCATAACTTGCCGCGTCGGAAGCAAGATAAACTACAATGCCTTTCATCTCATCTGCAGTCCCGGGCCTGCCCAAAGCAATCTTTGATATCCTGTCCTGAAGCTTTTGAGAGGCTGTGCTGTCCGAACCTCGCTGTTTGTTGCGCTCAGCCCCGAATTTGGTTCCTCTGATCATTCCCGGAGCAATGGCATTTATACGAATACCGTCTCTCCCGTATTCAGCTGCAGCTTTACGGGAAAATACGGCAATACCGCCTTTGGCTGCATCATAAATTGATCCCTTCATATCAGGATCCCCCGGAAGAATAACCCCGACAGAAGCAGTGTTTATAATACTGCCTTTCTTTTGTTTCTGCATAACCGGTACCACAGCCTTGGTGCAAAGAAAGGCAGCTTTAAAATTAAGTGCCATTATCTTATCCCATAATTCTTCCGGAGTCTCATGGATCATATACAGCCCTATGATAGCCCCAGCATTGTTAATAAGAATATCAATAGTACCGAATTTCTTTACAGTTTCATTGACCATATTATTGACTTCCGCTGCCTTAGTCACATCAACCTTAATTGCCATTGAACGGTGTCCGAACCTGTCTAAAAGGCCGGCCGTTTCCTGCGCGGTTTCCTCATTCAGATCAGCGATAACCACATCAGCCCCGAATTCGGCAAGCCCCTCACACATGCTCCTGCCTATGCCGGAACCGCCGCCTGTTACAAGAGCAACCCTGCCGGAAAGATCAAACATATTGCTTCCACTCATGAAATACCTTCCTTAAATAAAGTATTAATCTGTTTATTTTATACAGATAATATTGTTTTGCTTTTACTTAAAAACAGGAGCCGGTCAGACCCGGTAATCAAATATCTCCTGCTAAATTTTTATAGCAGTCTGCAGCCCGGCTCCTATGGCGTCTGCGATTAAACCCGGTTCTTTGGAATCGCCGATAACATATACCTCAGGCACAAGACCTTCTATTTTGTTTGATATCTCTGTATTAGGCGTTAGCGGCAACGCGGGAACAATAGTATCAGCCTTAATGGTCTGCTTTTTCCCCTGCCCGTTTATTATGATTAAACCATCATTTGTTATCTCTGTGTATTCCCTGACACCTTTGATAATCTGCACCCCTTTTTTCTCAAACCAGATAAAGAGGTGCTCCTTCATAATATTCGTCATGCCCTCGCCTATAGCATCCGATTTATCTACAATCGTAACCTTTCTGCCGCGCTTTGTCAGAAACTCGCCAAGCTCGCATCCCTGTATTCCCCCGCCTATAATGATAACCCTTTTGCCGATAGGTAAATAAAATTTAGATAACATCCTGAGAGTTTTCGAATTTATAAATCTTAGAAAGAATTTCAGCATACGGTGAAGCTTCGGACCGCTTACCACATTGGAACGCGTAATTCCGGGAATATCAGGAACATTAAGTATGCCGCCGTCAGCAATAAATAATACATCCGGTTTAATATTAGCGATAGAAGAAAGATTGCATTCCTTCCCAAGCCTGACCTTAACACCAAGCTGTTTAAGCTGGCGTTTAAAATACTCAACAAGGGATATAAGATCCTCCGGGTGAAGCCCTTTAACCACTGAAGCCAGCGGCATCAATCCGCCCAGCTTGCTCATTTTTTCAAAGAGAATAACTTCATGCCCCCTCAGAGCGCTTACCCTGGCAGCTTCCATTCCCGCAGGTCCTCCGCCGATAACCAATACCTTTTTCTTCTTATCAGCCTTTTCGACAATATTGTAGGGAGTTCCCATAAAACCATTCACCCTGCATTTTCCCCTGCTGCCCAGACAGTAATCACATGCTGTGCATGGCCTGATATCTTTGATCTTTCCTGCCGCAACCTTCTTCGGAAGGTCAGTGTCAGCCTGCAGACGTCTTGTCATACCGATAAAATCCGCCATCCCGTTCCGTAATAACTTCTCACCTAACACCGGGTCAAGCTTTCCTACTACCGTAACCGGTATGGATACTTCTTTTTTTATGCCGGCTGCCATCAGCATATTGGCCCCCGCTCCCTGAAGCCCCGTATAATAATCCTTTGGAAATTCCCTGACCGGGATAGGCGGCTCAGGATAAAAAAGAACATCAGGAAGGAATCCCCCGACATGATATCCTATCCAGTGGTTCCTAACCTGGATAGCATCTGCTCCTGCCTCCTGCAGCAGAGGAGCAATGGCACGACTCTCATCAAAAGTCAGGCATTTACTGTTGTCAATACCGGCCATCTGCCCGACTTCCATCCCGTTTATAACAACAGAAACCGGGAAATCCTGCCCCAGGCGCTTCTTTATTCCTTTAATCACCTGCATAAGAAACCTGGCCCTGTTCTCCGTGCTTCCGCCGTACTCATCCTCCCGCCTGTTCCAGAACGGCGACAGAAAATTATGAAAAAGATGACTGCTGCCCGCATTGATATCAACACCGTCAAACCCGGCTTTTTGTGCCCTGGCAGCGGCATTGGCAAACTTGTCTGTTATTTCCTCTATCTCCTCAGCAGTAAGTGACCTGGGTTTTTCATTATGATTGTCATGTATGTTTTCTACAAATACAGGTGAAGCTGCAAGCGGAGGGCCATCATAAAGAGGATTCGGCTCCTGCGGCAAATGGACCTGCCAGGGCCCGTCATGGTTCATCGCCATAAAAGTCGGGCATCCGTGTTTGTGTATTACGTCAACAAGTTCACTCATGCCTTTGATATATTTGTCGTCATCAAGCCGGTATCGTTTTCTCCAGCGTATGCCGTGAGGATAATCAATGGCAGGCGCTTCGACTATTAATAAACCCACGCCGCCTCTTGCTATTCCTTCGTAAAGTGCCTTAACCTCTTCTCTCATGTGAAGGTCATCCTCATGCACCATAAGCAAACCGGCTCCGGTCTTTATGATCCTGTTCCTTGTTTTTACCGAACCTATGTAACCCGGCTCAAGTATTCTTTCAAATTCTGATTTCCCGGTCATTTTTATCTCCGATATAAATTTAAACAATTATAAATGTGTATAGCTAATATCGTGAAAAACGGATCACTTATTTACTGCTATGGCCATAAAATACCGGTAACATCTTCAAGGTCCAGTTCAATCAGCTTTTCCCTGCCTGGTTTCATTGTCCTGACATCCCAATCCATGGCCTTCAGATATTCATTATATACTTCATCTTCATTCAGTGTGATCCCCGGGTTTGGTCCCGTGGTTTTTGGCGGTCTGCCAGTCATCCTGTCAGGGATATTAAACTCGCGGGCATTCAATCCCTCACGAATATTAAAAGCCTGCCTGATGTTTGCAATTCTCTCGCCGATTTTAAGTATGTCATCCATTGTCAAATCCCAGCCTGTAACAGCGTTTAGAGATTCTATAAAAGCATTCCCATGCGGGAGTGTGGCAACAACGAACATACAAAGCCCGGCTGCGTTATAAGCGTGGGTGAAACATTTCCCAATCTTATGAGGGACTCCCCTGTTTTTAAAACTTTTCTTATCAAAATCCGGAGTAACCCCCGGAGGAAGAGGCCCTTCCCCTCCCTGGCAATGACGTGCAGGAGTTGCATCAAGTACATATTCAATAGCCCATTGAAATCCTACCTTAGGATCATGAGCAGGTAATTCCTGACCCTGAATATGCATCGCGAACTTATCCGATCCTTTACCTATCTTCTCAGAAGCCACCTTTACTCCATCTGCAATTATATCG
>CAZVYR010000162.1:0-8668 GCA_964631555.1 uncultured Leptospirales bacterium | reverse complement strand
AATCCTTTCAACCTGGGACAGGGCAATAGGAAAAGTTGAGAAACTCATCGATTTAAAACAGAAGCTGAAGAAAGGGCTGATGCAGAAACTTTTAACCTGCAAGATACGCTTCCCTGAATTTATAAAAAAAAATAACAAAGAACTGGCAGAAGGATGGGGCGAATCAACCTTTGAAAGTAGCTTTTCTTTTCTAAAATCATTTTCATTCACGCGAGATGATTATGCTGATAATTCGAATACCGATTCAGTTTACTGTATTCATTATGGAGACATTCATAACAACGCCGGGACTTATTTACTTGATTTTAATGACAAAATATTCATTTCAAAATTAAAACCTAATGAAATACAATTTTCAGAAAAAGATTTTTTAAAGAACGGGGATTTAATTATTGCCGATGCATCAGAGGATTATAAGGGCGTAGGCGAATGCATAGAGTTGAAAAATATTGATAATAATAGAGTTATTGCAGGTCTTCATACAATTGCCGCACGTTCAAAAGAAGGATTTTTTATCAATGGGTATAAAGCATATTTATTGAATAATGAAACATTGCGCAATCAATTAAGAAGACTCGCTACCGGCGTTTCAGTATATGGCATTTCAAAAACAAATGTTTCTAAGATTATCATTACTTTTCCAAAAGATATTAAAGAACAAACCCGCATCGCCTCCGTCCTTTCCGCAGCAGACAAAGAAATCGATCTATTGAAGAAAAAACTCGATGCTCTGAAAGAACAGAAAAAAGGCTTGATGCAAAAATTACTGACAGGAGAAATACGAGTAAAGGTCTAAGTAAATTAACAAACCCGGAATAAGAAAATGAAAGAACTCTTACAAAAGATAGACGATCTGCAAAAAAAGATAAATAAAATGCACCCTCTTGACAGGGAAACAGTAATATCTCTGAAAGATTATTACAAGATTGGCCTCACATGGTCAAGTAATGCTCTGGAAGGCAACACCCTTACGGAATCGGAAACAAAAGTAATCATTGAAGACGGCCTTACAATCGGGGGAAAACCGCTGAGGGACCATCTTGAAGCATACGGCCATGCGGAAGCATTTGAATGGATGATGAGCATGGTACAGAAAAAAGAATTAACTGAAAACGACATTCTAAAGATGCATCAATTATTTTATAGAAAGATCGATGAAGAAAATGCAGGCAGATACAGAAAAAGCAAAGTCTTCATTTCCGGCTCCCGATATCCGCTGCCGGATCCTCATAAAGTCCCTGCTATGATGAAAGAACTGATAAAAAACATAATCAAAAACAGAAACACTGAACATCCGGTAATTACAGCAGCAAAAGCGCATCTTGAATTTGTATTCATTCATCCCTTCATTGACGGCAACGGAAGAGTAGCGCGGCTTATCATGAACCTCATTCTGTTACAGGAAGGGTATAACATCGCATTAATACCCCCGGTACTTCGTGCTGATTATATCGCATCCCTTGAAGCCGCGCATAATAACGATGAAGAATTTTTAACTTTAATTTGCAAATGCGTATTCGAAACCCAGAAAGATTATTTAAGAATGATCAATTCATGAAAAAGAAAACCATAAACACAGGGAAGTGAAATATTTTAAAGGATAAAATAATGGCTGAAACTCCGTCCTTCAGGGAAGATCACATTTCTCAAATACCTGCATTGCAGCTTTTAATCAATATGGGTTATAAGTATCTTACCCCGTACGAAGCACATAAAGCGCGCAATGAAAAGACTTCAAATGTGATCCTTGAAAAAATCCTTGATGAGCAGCTGCGTAAGATAAATAAAATCAATTTTAAAGAAAAGACCTACGAGTTCTCAAACAGCAACATCAATGCTGCGATTGACTCTCTTAAGAATATACATTTTGACGGTTTGATCCGTACCAACGAACACGTATACGATCTGCTTACACTAGGTAAAAGCTTTGAAGAAACCATACAGGGAAACACAAAGAGCTTCACACTTAAATATATTGACTGGTTTAACACTGAAAATAACGCATTTCATGTAACTGAAGAATTCGAAGTACTCAGGTCTGACGGTAAAGGCTCCAGGCGGCCTGATATTGTTCTATTTGTCAATGGAATACCCTTTGTTGTTATTGAATGCAAACGGCCCGATATTAAAGATTCTATAAAAGAGGCTGTGTCTCAGCAGTTAAGGAACCAGAATAATGAGAATATACCACATCTGTTTATTTATTCTCAGCTTCTTCTTTCCATTGATAAAAATGAAGGAAAATATGCAACAACCGGGTCAGCAGAAAGGTTCTGGGCATTCTGGAAGGAAAAGGAGAAATTTGATAAGAATATAATAATACTTATCAATACTCCGCTTGCGGATACAGATAAAGATAAACTATTTTCAGATCAATTTAAGTATATAAGAAAATATTTTGATGATATTGAAAATGATAAAAGACTTATAACAAACCAGGACAGAATTTTATATTCGTTATGCAAAAAGGACAGACTGCTTGAACTAAGCTATCAGTTTGTTGTATTTGACGCAGGAGTTAAGAAAATCGCCAGATACCAGCAGTATTTTGCAGTCAGGAATACACTGGAAAGAGTTAAATCATTTAATGATAAAAGGAAAAGACAGGGCGGTGTGATCTGGCATACACAGGGAAGCGGAAAGTCGCTTACAATGGTTATGATAGCAAAAGCACTTGCCATTGATCCTGAAATTGAAAATCCGCGCATAGTGCTTGCAACAGACAGAATACATCTTGACGATCAAATCTGCAATACTTTCAGACAATGCGGTATGGAACCGGAACAGGCAAATACCGGTATTCACCTTCTGGATTTACTCAGGAGAAATAAGAAATCAATAATCACCACAGTAATAGATAAGTTTGTTTCCGCAACTAATAAAAAGAAAGAGGAAATTCAATCGGGTAATATTTTTGTTCTGGTAGATGAAAGTCACAGGAGCCAGTACGGTAAGACAAATGCGTTGATGCAAAAGATCCTTCCCGACGCCTGCTATATCGGATTTACAGGCACACCATTGATGAAAGAAGAAAAGAATACTGCTCTTAAATTCGGAGGATTTATTGATAAATACACAATTGACGAAGCTGTAGCTGATAAAGCAGTTGTGCCGTTATTATACGAAGGCAGACATATAATGCAGGAAGTAAATAAGAAACCGGTTGACATATGGTTTGACAGAGTCTGTGAACCACTTACTGAATACCAGACAGCGGATTTGAAAAGAAAGTTCAGCAGAATAGAGCAGGTGAGTAAGACCGATCAGGCTATTTATATGATAGCTTATGATATCAGTGAACATTATGCCAATAACTGGCAAGACACCGGTTTTAAAGCCCAGCTTGCAACAAATACTAAAAAATCTGCATTAAAGTTTAAGGAGTATCTGGATGAGATCGGCAGGGTTACATCTGAGGTAGTGATCTCGTCTCCGGATACCAGGGAAGGCTATACAGAGGTTGATGAAGAACCGGATGATTCAATCGTTAAATTCTGGAAAAAAATGATGGAACGTTTTGGTAATGAGGATAAATACAATAGAGAAATTATTGCAGCATTTAACAGGGATGATGCCCCGGATATTATAGTCGTTGTGGAAAAACTACTCACCGGATTTGACTCGCCAAGGAATACAATACTATATATAGCAAAATCGTTGAAGGAACATAATCTCCTTCAGGCGATTGCCCGTGTGAACCGGATATATGAAGGAAAGGATTTCGGCTATATTATCGATTACCAGGGTATTCTCGGGGAGTTGGACAAGGCTTTGACTGCTTACAGCGCTCTTGAAGGTTTTGATGAAGATGATCTCAGGCATGTCCTTTCAAATATTAATGATGAAGTAAATAATCTCCCTCAAAAACACGCGGAACTCTGGGATATATTCAAAGGAATAAAAAACAAAAAGGACGAAGAGGAATATGAACAGCTTCTTTTTGATGAAGAATTAAGACAGAGATTTTACGAGAAACTTATATCCTATTCAAAAACCTTTGGAATAGCATTGTCCTGTACAGCTTTTTATGATGATAACGATGAAAATAAAATTAAAAAATACAAGGATGATTTAAAGTTTTTTCAAAATCTTCGCGCATCTGTAAAGCAGAGGTATGCAGAATCTATTGATTTCAGGGAATACGAATCAAAGGTAAGAAAATTGCTCGATACTTATGTCACTTCGGATGAAGTAATAAAAATTACCGAGCCTGTAAACATTTTCGATAAGAAAGCCTTTGAAGATGAGCTGATAAAAGTTGAAGGTAAAGCAGCCAGGGCTGATATGATCGCGCATAGGACTAAAAAATCGATAGAAGAAAAAATGGAGGAAGACCCGGTATTTTATACAAAATTTTCCAGACTACTTGAAAAAACCATAAAAGATTATAGAGAGCATAGAATCGATGAAGCGGAGTATTTCCTTAACGCAAAGCATATAATGGAGTCTGTTATACACAGGACTGATGAAAACATTCCCGCTTCTTTGAAAAACAGGGATGCTGCCAGAGCGTTTTACGGCATTGTGTATGATATTATGGATGAGAAGGAAGACATTAAAGAGATTGCTGCTGAAGCAGGTATGGGGATTGACGATATAATAGCTAAAAATATAGTTGTTGACTGGCACCTGAAACAGGATGTCCAGAATAAAATGATGAATGAAATTGAGGATTTTCTTGTTGATCACCCTCAACTGAATTTAAGTTATGATGATATTGATATAATCATGGAAAAGTCTTTGAATGTGGCCAAAGTAAGGTATGCTTAGTGAAAGACAGTGAAATAATATACGGCAAAAAGAAGATTAAATTTTCAATTGAGTACAGAGAACGTAAGTCGCTGGAGATCAGTGTTCTTCCTGATAAATCAGTAAAGGCGATTGCTCCATTAAATGCTAAACTTGAAGATATTACAGAAAAAGTAAAAAAGCGAGCTAAGTGGATATTAAAACAGCAGGACTATTTTACACAATTTCTTCCTAAAGAAAAAGAACGTAAATATGTCAGCGGGGAAACACATAGATATCTCGGTAAACAATATCTTTTAAAAATAACTGAATCAGATATAAATGAAGTTAAGCTTAATGGAAAATATATAATCATTTATTCAATCAGGAAAAATGATACTTATTTGAATAAAAGGCTTCTATATAAATGGTATAAGCTGCATGCAATGGATAAATTTAATACAATACTTGATTCCTGTTTGGAAAAATTAAAAAAATATTCAATTACAAAACCTGAGATTCAAATAAAGAAAATGAAATCCCGCTGGGGCAGCTGTGATATAATTAGAAAACGTGTGATACTCAATATTGAACTTATCAAAGCGCCAGGATATGGAATTGAATATGTAATTATGCACGAGCTGTGTCATTTTAAATATTCAAATCATGACAGTAAATTTTATAATTTTCTTTCAACCGTCATGCCTGACTGGAAAATTAGAAAAGAGAAGTTAGAAAGGGTATTTATTTAGATGTAAACTATTATATTACTATAAATCAAATATAGAGAACTTATATGCAGGAAAGCAAAAAAATATTACGATCACGTTTTGAAGCTCAAACCGATATTGTTGTCGGTTCATGTATGGATGACTGGAAGGAATATTCAGAATGGCTTGAAAAACTGGCTATCAGCCGACTGAATGTCGAATTTGAAAAAGACAATATACGGCTAAGGGATAGAATAGTACAGGTAATTGAAATCTTAGAAAAAGCTATTACGGAGAAATCTAATTAAAGGCATATTATATCCCAAAATTCATGAATTTATAATATGATGATCTATAAAAATTTATCCATTCAAAAACTGCTTCTAAAGTTATATTTCTGTAATCACTATAAGCAAAAAAGGAGATCATGGAATTATAACTATTGATCAGCTAAAAGGTCTTTTCACATGTATCTGGCCATTAGTTAGAGAAAAAATATTAACCAATTTAGAAATTGATGAATATTGGAAGCACAGAAAATGGTTTGAATAACATTTGCCTATTCCTTCATTTTATTATGATAAAGATTCTATAAAAGCAATAACATGGTACAGGAATACTCAAGAATCTTTAGAAATGTTTAATAAAAGGTCTTTCTATAAAAGAATTGCTTTTAAATACAATATCAGATTATATATTTCAGAAGCTATTTCAGATCCCGGGAAAATTGTCTATGGAGACATTTTCCAGGTTGGTATTATAAATCCGGTTAACGACTCCAAAATTATTTCTTCTACAGAATATATAAAAAATGTTTAAGGTTTTGCAATCGATGGGGAATCAATTACGCATTAGAAAAAACTTATTGCCAATTGAAGACCAGAAAAGATTTTTTGTTGAAACACTCGATAAGAATATGCTATATGTTCCATACTCAGAGATTGACGACGAAGACTACAAGATCAGCGAAGCTGATAAAAAACTTAATAGAATACTTTACGAAGGCAAATAGATGAATAGAACACTGGAGAAGATAACGGAACGTATTACAAGTCACATGGCTCAGCTACGGAAAGAATATTTCATAAAAGAGATCGGAATATTCGGTTCTTATACGAGGTGAAGAAAACAAAAACAGCGATCTTGATATACTCGTAGATATGGAAAAGCCTGTTGATCTTTTTAAATTCCTGGAGCTGGAAGAGAAATTATCAGACTATAGAGGAATGAAGGTAGATCTCGTGTCAAAAAAAACATTAAAACCTGAAATCGGGAAACGGATACTTAAAGAGGTAATATATCTGTGAAAAGAATATATATTGATTATCTGAAAGATATTCTTAATGCTATTACCGACATCGAAGATTTTATACGTGAATTGTCATATAAAGAATTTGTAAAAGATAATTTAAGAAAAAACGCCGTTGTCAGAAGCCTTGAGATTATAGGTGAAGCGGCAAAGAACATTCCGGAACAGGTAAGAGAAAAATTTCCGGAAGTACCATGGAAGAGGATGGCAGGCATGCGTGATAAACTGATACATGGGTACTTCTGCGTTGATTATGAATAAGTTTGGGCGGTTGCTACTGAAAGATTGTCGGACTTGAAACCTGTCATTCAAAAGATGGTTCAGGAGGCGAAAGGTGCCTAAAACTCTTGAGCAAAAAATAAATGCTTCAATAAAAATGGGTGTTGAGCCCCATTAGATAAACCACAAGTACCGTGAGATACGATAAGATAATAGGAGGTGTCTCATGAGAGTGAAAGTCCCGCCTGACCAAAGACCAGCTATCAGGTCAGCAGAGAAATCCACGACTCAATATCCGGTGAGTTCTTCGAACAGGATATTGAGATAAACCGGGTAACCGGAGTAGAGAGCCGGAAGGGGCGGGGGAAAAGGCTCTGTATTGAGCTGCGAAAACTTGTATAGTTCTGGAGAGAGGGTAAGCATATATTGCTTTCAAGAAGTATGTGTGAATACCCGACGCTTTGGAATTCGCGGAAGGCAGCAATCCTTGATACGCTATAGCGAGCATTGAGGATACCACCGGAGTCTGAGACCAGAGCATGAGCTCAAAGGTGGGAACTCGGGAACTATACTTGACGAACCAATATTTCAAATTTTAATAATATCAATATAAACGATATTAAAAATTCAGGCAACCATAATGAAAAATTCATCAAATGATATTCAAAAATTAAATCAAATAATTTCAATTATTGATAATAAAGCAAGTCAATATAAAATTGAAAGACACCATATGCCTGGTGCAAAAGCAGATGCTGATAAAAAATTAATTATAGATTTAATTAATGATGGATTAGAATTAGCAAACTCCATAGGTTCTCAAGCTCAAGGACTTATTGAAGATTTAGATCGATTGAAAAAGCAATTTACTAAACTATAATTTTAGATTCTTTAAATAAGAGCAAAATGTTTACGAAATACTGAGACAGAATCACACCAGGTATACGCGTTTTATGAAAAAGGTTCCGGAACATTGATAGATGATTTGATTTTACTTTTCAGATGAAAATAATACTTTAAAGAATCGTCATTCGACAGTCTCGTTGGCAATTTTTAATTTATGGATTATAAATTGACTTATATAATTATCAATTTATATTTTTATTATCATATTTTATAAAACAAGGAGATAAGTATCATGCGTTTAAAATATTGCCTTATTGCTTTTCTTTTTACATTTTGTATATTCAGTAATCTCAATGCTGCAGCTCCGACTGTTGAATTATACTATTATATTTATGATGGTAAGGATAGTGGAGAAAGAGCAGAAAAAGCATTAAAGGATGCCGGTTTTACACTTAAATCAGGAACATTCCAGCAGATGGATCATGTTGGAACATATGGAGACTACAAAGGTGTCATTGTATGTTTGAATAATGAAAATAATGCTTCCTTGTCAACAGCATCAAAAGAGGCGCGTTTTATGTTTATGCAAAGGCCGGGTGAAAACATAAATTTAATAATCTTTATTGTATCCGGGCCTGTATATAAAGAGACAAATCGACTGGCTCTTGAGCTTAGGAAAGCCTTTGAGCAAAATTAAAATTTTTAACGTCCAATTTTATATCTGATTTCCTGTTGAGTTAGTAAGTATTTATACGTATGTTACACGTATAAAGGAGATTGGCATGCGAAAAAAATTAACCATAACAATAAAGGATAGAGACGATCGTTTTTTGATCGTACTCTATCCAATGTTCAA
>CAZVYR010000161.1:0-8682 GCA_964631555.1 uncultured Leptospirales bacterium | reverse complement strand
ATCCGTGCTATCGGGATGCAGAAAAAGGACGTACAGCGAATTTTCATTCTTGAGACAGTCTCGCTTACGTTTTTCGCGGCGATAACCGGTGCTGTTGTTGCCTTCATAGTTATGGGTCTGCTCTCTCTGATAAAGTTTAACGTGGTCGATAATCCCATGGGCATACTGCTGCTGAATCAGCACCTGCATTTTCTGCCGACATTCGCAGGGGTAGTCAGCAATATTATATTGATCATGGTAATAGCGGCTGTTACTGCGTATTTGCCTGCCAGGAGAGCATCCAGAATGTCCGCGTCCGAGGCTTTGCGCCATTATGAATAAGAGTTGAAGGCGGGGGCAAGGGCTGTCTCATGCTGAAGTATTCATACTAATGTATGGGTGGTTTAAAAGAAAAATTTTGCTTCTGCTCCCCATAACCCCCGGAGGGGGCACCAGTTGTGAAGTTTTAAAATATAAAATGTCAGTTTTTTTACACGTCAGGTGCCCCCTTTGGGGATTCGCCATGCTCCTCATGGCGCGGGGGTTGAATGGGCAAATGGCGATAATATACAAGTTAGATCGTCAAATGAAAAATATTTTGCAAGAGACAGCCTGAGGGAGGCAGTTTAAAGATTAATAAATTTAGAAATATGAAGGTTAATATATGAGAGTCATAATTCAGAAAATATTATTTAGTTTGTTGATTGTAATAGCAGCGGCTATCCCAACATTTGCCGAACCGCAGGTGCAGGGCCTTATGAAAAAGGTCGAGGAAATACATGAAATAACAACGGACGTACGCGCGAAGGTCGTCATGACTCAGCAAAAGGTGGACCAGGGGATAAAAAAAATAGATATGATATATTACCGCAGGGACGCGGATGATTCATTTCTTATTGTGATGGTAGCCCCGGAGAATGAGAAGGGCAACGGTTATCTCCGAGTGGGGGACAACTTCTGGATGTATAGGACAAACACGCGCACATTCCAGCATGTAAACAGGGATGAAAGCATTGGCGGGAGCAACGCCAAAGGGCAGGATTTCGAAGAAAGAAAACTTACGGAATTATATGAGCCGTCCAGGGACAAGGACGGCAAGGATATAATCAGCACTGAGAAGCTGGGAAGTATTCCTGTATACAGGTTCGAGATTACAGCGAAAGTGAACGATGTGGATTATCCTAAAAAGATCATGTGGATCAGGACAGATAACTTTCTTCCATTGAAAGAAGAGTCCTATTCCCTGTCCGGTACACTTATGCAGACATCTTATTACAGGAAATACACTATCATAGAAAACCGGTATGTTGCAATTGAAATGCTTTTTATAGATGAATTTGAAAAAGGTAATAAAACGCTTGTGCAGATTTCCGGCATATCAACGAAGAAACTGGACGATTATATCTTTACCAAGCCTTACCTGGAAAATCTGAGTAAATAAAGTATTCAGCCTGGCTGACTTTTATTAATTAAGCTGCTATGATCATCGATAAATATATCTAATTTTAATAAATTTCCCGCCGCAAATAGTCCATCCTTGTCCTTAGCGGCTTGCGGCAACATCCTGTTGCCTTGAAATTTATTAAAATTAGATATATTTATCGATTCAGCTGGAATTTACAAAATAAAATGTCAACCAGGCTGAATAAAGTACATACACTGACATTGAGGTATTATACCTTGTATTAAGTGCGGATGCATGATAAAAAAAACAGGCGGTACATGTATGAAAAGATTATTATTGCTTTTGATTTTATTATTCCCGGCAGCCGGTTATTCGCAGGATGTGTTCAGCACGGATGAGGATGCTATGTTCAAGGATCAGAACAGCGTTGTTCAGCAGGATAAACTGAAAGATGCTGAGTCTGATGTTATGAAAGAGAAGAAAAGCGTGGGGATATCCGGGGAAATACTTAGCGTGTTCCCGTATACCCTGTCGCGGGATTCTGTATATGATGACGGGCTTGGCAGCAATACATTCGAACCTTATATGTTCGGTAACCTTCAACTGGACGCGAGGCTGACAGGGAATTACAAGGGATTTGCCAATACTGATGTTGAATATAATCCCGGGGATTCTGAAACAGATTATTATTTAAGGGAACTTTTTGTAGACTTTAATTTCGCGAAAGCCGTGTACTTCAGGGCAGGGAAGCAGGTCCTTAAATGGGGCCGCTGTTATCTCTGGAATCCTACAGATGTTATCAATATTCAGAAAACGACATTCCTTGACCAGATAAGTTCGCGTGAAGGGACTTACGGTTTGAAGATATCAGTGCCATTTGGAACAGTTGTGAACATGTATGGTTTCGCGGACATGTATCATACACATGACGCGGATGAGATTGGAGGAGCTTATAAGCTCGAGTTCCTTATCGGGAATACGGAAATGGCTTTGTCCGCATGGGGCAAAAAGGGATATTATCCTGTTTACGGATATGACTTTTCAACCAAGATCACAGGCTGGGATGTTGTGGGCGAAGCGAGCGTATCGGAAGGGAGCAATGCGCGGAAGATAAGGGTGGTAAACAACACGATAGAAACATATCAGGAAAAAGATAAATGGATAACAAAGGCAGCTATCGATATAGGAAGATCCTTTGACGGCTGGGATATCCCTAAAAGGTATTCATTGCGTTTCGAGTTTTTTTACAATGGTGCCGGTTATTCGGATAATATATTTGAGGATACGAAGATCTATGCATACGACAAACCTGTTTCCATACAGGACCCAACCAACCCGAATAATATGATCGAGGTGCCGTTCGGGACCAAGGAGATTTATCTTCTCGGCAGTAATCTGTATGAGCCGAATTACCTGTCGAGATATTACGCTGCCGTTTTCACAAGCATCAACCGTCTTTTTATAAGCGAGCTTACCTTCAATCTTAACGGTATTGTCAATCTCACTGATCATTCGTATATTATCAGCACGGGACTTTCATATCAGAATATAAACGACTTCAAGGCGGATATCACTGTAAACGCGTATTTCGGGGATGAGAATTCCGAATACACACTCGCGAATAATGCTGCGGACATAAGGGCAACAGCCGGGATTCTTTTTTAACAGGGAAAGATCGGGCCGGTTGGCCTGTTGCGCGTTCATATTAAATATTTCCGGTTGATACCGGGTATGCATTTATAAATTAGGCCGGAAATTCCTCCTTTTTCTTAAATTCTTCATTCATATATTTTAACTTCGTTAGATCATTATTATACTGAGTAACATCCGATGCGACAGTTATCCGGTTACCGGATATTGGCTTATTACTGTTCGGAGGGAAAGGGATAATATACTTAAAAAAGTCGTTGAAACCTGATGAGTCCCGCATTTATCTGAAATATACAGGAGAGTTTAACGGGGTATTATTATGACAGATGAAAAGAGAATTGAAACAGCATGGGGCCCCTGGCAGACAGCCGGGCTGGGCCTGCTGGTGTTTATTGTCTGCATCATTACGCAGATAGTATTTTCTGCCATTTATATTAATATAAAAGTGACTGGTGAGACAGTACAGGAAATGCAGGAGCTGTCAAAAAGCATGCTCCTTGACGGTAACCTGCTGTCTTACGGGATTCTTTTTTATTCAATTGCCGGGTGTATTTTTATTATCCTGTTTGCCTGGTTAAGAGCAAAAGGCGGAGTTAAGGTATACCTCGGGATATTGCCTGTAAGACAGAAGCAAGTATTGATTTATCTGGGAACCGTACTGCTGTTGATTATTATATCGGATTCGGTAAAATACTTCATTGATCAGCCAATGGCGCCGGACTTTCTGGATTCGGCTTACGATACAGTGACGCTAAAACCTTTGCTGTGGATCGCACTGTGCATTGCTACTCCGGTCTTTGAGGAATTATTATTCAGGGGATTTCTGCTCAGAGGATGGGAATTGTCGCGGCTGGGGCCTGCCGGCGCGGTAATCCTGTCTTCACTGATATGGTCTGTTATTCATGTTCAGTACGGTTTGTATGACCTGATTTTTATTTTTGTTCTCGGCCTGATGCTCGGATTTATGAGGGTGAAAACAAATTCCATTATCCCGGGTATTGCCTGTCATGCTTTTGTGAATCTTGTTGCAATGATTGAAGCTGTGATGGGGATGTGATTTTTTAATGCCCTCACTCCTCGCCATGTTTTGCATGGCGCACGCCATTCCTGAATGGCGACCCCTCATCCCGGCATCATGATTTTCACAGAGGATAATTGATGTTGCGCCTGGCGAGGGGACGAAGAAAAAACAGGGAAGAATGAGAAATTTTAATATAAGTAATTCTGAATGAACAGTTAGAAAAGTATTATAGCTAATGTTAATTATCTAATGCCCTCACCCCGAACCCCTCTCCCGGCATTATGATTTTTACGGGGAATTAAGGATGTTGCGCCTGGCGAGGGGACGCAAGAAAAAACAGGGAAAGCTGATGCAGTATATTAAAAAGGAATTTTCCAGAAATCTGAGACAGGAAGGTACTCCGGAGGAACGGAAGATTTGGAAAGCTTTAAGGAACAGGAGCTTTCTTAATCTGAAATTCAGGAGACAGCATGTAATAGAGGGCTTTGTTGTTGATTTTTATTGTTATGAGCTGAATATCGCGATAGAAATTGATGGGAAGATACATGAAAGGCAGAATGAATATGATGAGTTAAGACAAAGTCTTATAGAGGAAAAAGGAATAAAATTTATCCGGGTGACAAACGAGGAAATAAATCGTGATATTAATATTCTGCTGGAAAGGATAAAGGAGAGCAAAGGGGTTTCAGGGGTTTCAAAGTCTGTATGAATATTTTAATATGAATGAAAATCTGAAAAATAATAAAGTTAATGATGATTAGCGAACGCCCTCACCCCGACCCCCTCTCCCGGCATCAGGATTTTCACGGGGGAAAAATAATATTGCGCCTGGAGAGGGGACAAAAAACAAAAAAGGGATAGACCAATGCATTATATTAAAAAGGAATTTCCCGGAAGTTTGAGACAGAAGGTTAGTTCGGAGGAACTGAAGATATGGAAAGCTTATAAGATTGCTGGCTCAGTCTGCAATTCAAGTGTGTGCAGATTATTCTGAAGTTTTAAATAATTACAATGCCCCGGCAATGACCTGACGTTATTTAGAGCGGCCGTATGATGGCGCGGGCCTGGGCTGCGTCTCCGTCTTTGATCTTGATGGGAAGGCAGATTATCTCGTAATCTCCAGGTTCTACTCCTGAGAGGTTGAGGGCTTCGACTATCCAGATGCCGTTACCGAGCAATATCTGATGCACTTCTATCAGGCTGTCCCTGTCCCTGTAGCTTCCCACAGCAAGATAATCTATCCCGACAACCGAAATCTTTTTATCCGCCAGAAAGAGAGCGGTTTCTTTTGGGATATGAACAAAGTCTTCAACAAACTTGCCCTTTTTGTAGTATGTTGAATTTATTGTTTTAAAGAGAATGCGTTCACCTGCGCGGAGGTTATGCGCGGCAAGCTCTTCAGGTTTTATGAGCTCTTTGTCCCTGATCTCAATGACCCTTGCGGGTCCCATGATGGCAGTCAACGGCATGTTATCAATACTCTGGCCGTCAGGAAAAAAATGACGGGGAGCGTCGACGTGGGTGCCGTGGTGAGTGTTTATCGTCATCTGGGACATTGTGATTGTCAGTGTGCCGGTTTTTTGTCTTTTTTCCTGGCGATATTTATAGTGTTTTTTATGGAATGGATTAATAATATTAAATCAAGAACTGAGACATGATCCGGTCTTGTGAGTAAGGATATGCTTTCTTCAGTTGCAGGTCATGGGTTATACTGTTGCGGAAGTACCATATATCTTTGTATGTGTGTACGATGAACCAGGGGTACTTTTCGTTTTCCAGTTGGGCGTATGACTGCTGCCTGGAAACCGGCCTGGCCATGGATATGATTTCAGCGGCAGCAGCTAAATTACGAAGTGTGTAGCGTATGCGCAATCCTTATAAAACTCTGTCTTAAAAAAGCTGCTTATATTAGTGTATGGGTTTGCAAACAAGCCAGCCTTTATACTCTTCTGTTATATCCCAGAGTTTCGATTCATTGATTTTTCTTTTTGTCTCTTTCCTCGGCTGATGCCCGTCTTCAATGAACAATTTACCTGTTTCTTTTGCCATTCTATGCAGTTCTCTTAAAAAAACATTCGGTTGTCTTACCATGTGGAACATGTCCAGCGCGTATATTACATCTGCTGATTTATCATTAATATCGCATTTGTGATCCTTTGCAAGAATCGTTTTGACGTTTTCTATATTGTATTTTGATATCTTTTGCTTAACTGAGTCTATTGCTAATTCGTGAATATCAACAGCATATACGGTTCCGTTTTGACCTACAATATCCGATAATTTCGGGATATAGCTTCCGGGGCCGCATCCGTAATCAATAACAGTATCTCCCGGTTTTATTCCGAACTGATCAAGTTTTTTCTCAGGTGAAACAGTGATGTCTCTGATTTTAAAAAGAAAAGACATAAATTTAAATGACGTATCAGACATCCGGTCCATGTTGTTACCAAGTAATTTTTCTTTTACTTTCATATTATTACTCCTTAAAATATAATATTTAGTTTTAATCTAGCTTATCTTTTCATACACAGATAGCTTCTGAAATGTGAGCCTAACAGGTTTACCCTTTCTATGATTGAGAAGCCTGAGTTGTGTATGCCGTCTTCAAATTCATTCCAGGTAAAACGGTACTTCGGTTCTTCCACAAGCAATACGCCTGAAGGTTTCAGAAATCCCGATATATTACTTAATGCTTTTCGCCATTCAGGAATATGATGCAGTATTCCGAATATGAATACTGCATCTGCTGTATTATCAGGAATATTTATTTGTGTCAGATCTCCTGTATTGAACTGGATGTCAGGATAGCGCTTTCGGGCAATGGCAATTTGTTCCGGCATAAGATCAAAAGAAATAAGTCTGGACGGATGGAATTCATCTTTTATTAGTCTGGAACTGTAACCTGAACCGCAGCCGGCGTCTATAATGACTTTACCTGACAGATTGATGTTCTGTTTTTTCAGGAATTTTTTTAATATTTTGAATTCAATATATTTTTGAATAAGTCTTCTGACCGGATTATTCATGGCTATGAATTCAGGTTTTCCTAACCTCATCTCATTCTGCATGGATTCGACTATATTATTTATCACAAATATCCCTCCTTTGATAAATAGTAATATGAACCAATGTTCATCTTTAGCTGTATAATATGAACTTTAGTTCAATAAGTCAAGTAAAACATGAAAAAAAGTTCACATTTTACTTGACTTATTTTAAAATTCTTAGTTTTGTTAATAATATGAATAAAAAAGATGACATTCGTATTCCCAAGCAGGAAAGAAGTATTGAGACAAAAAACAGCATTATTGGTGCCGGCCTTAAACTTTTTTCGGAAAAGGGTTATTATAAGACCAATTCCAAGGAAATTGCCAGGGAAGCAGATGTTTCAATAGGGAGTTTTTATACTTATTTTTCAGATAAGAAGGATCTTTTCAGAGAGGTTCTTATTGATTATCACAGGAAAATAAAGAAAGTACTGGAAAATATAGAAGTAAAGGAATTCGTTCAGGCCGGGGATATTAAAGGATTTTTACGTTATCTTGTTGATAAGCTGATCGAAGCCCATGGTATTTATCCTGAATTTCATCAGGAAATCATAGCTATGTCACAGTCTGATCCTGATATTATAAAAATTTCGGAAAATTCAAAGCGTGAATCAATCGACCTGACTAAGGCAATATTAGTTATATGGAAGTACGAATTACGAATTAAAGATATTGATGCTGCGGCAGTGATTATTCAGGCCGCTATTGAAGAAATTGTACATACAATAGTATATTCTGATTATTCAATATCGGATGAGAGAATAATTAATGAATTAACGGAAATGTTGTTTCGTTATTTATTTTAATTGACTGACTTTTTATGCTGATATTCATCAAGCTAATGAAAGATTGCGTTAATTAAATTATAACAGGAAAGAAAATATTGTTATGGCAAACCACTCCCATAGTTTTGTGGAAAAATTCGACGGTATTCCTGGTTTTGGCATGGACAGGCAATCAGATGAGAATATAGTGCAGGTGTACTTGCAGAAGTTTTCGGATGACCGTCTAATGGAAACAATCCTGAAACGGATGACGGATGACGAGCTGTTCGAGGTTTTTGATTTTATCAGTAAAATGCTTAGTAAATATTTGAGCGAGCCTGAATATCACCGTTTGTTTCTTAAAGAGTAAGAACAATAACCCCGCAAGAGCTCTTCTTATTTTTTTTCATAGTATTCCCTTTTTAGTTGATTGAGAATTAAATTCGTGATCAGTTTTTTTCTTGTATTGATATATTTAACTGGTAAATCAAGACAAAATCCCGGCTGCTGTTGACAGGCAGTTCATAACGGTTGCTTTTTTTAAGGACATTGAAACGGAGGGGAAACGGAGAGGAAGGGAAGGTGTTCCAAGTTGAATGTTCCATGTTCCAGGTTTGGGAAGGGGCGTATTAAAAACCGAAGGTTTTATGGAACGGAGGGGAAACGGCTATTATACGAATGTGAAACGGAGGGGAAACGGAGCGGATCGGGCAGCAGGATGTTTTTGGCATAATTGTAGAACGAATAGGGAACGGAGAGGAAGTGATTCATAAACGGAGGGGAAGCGATGTCCGGGTGAATATATTTAAATTATTT
>CAZVYR010000160.1:2521-8684 GCA_964631555.1 uncultured Leptospirales bacterium | reverse complement strand
CTCCTGCACTTACTGATGAACCGATATATTCCCCTGTAGTTAAGTTATATTGTGTCGTTACGCCTGCAGAAGCGTTTCCAATTCCTGCTGTGACTGATACATATCCAATTGTTTGCTTACTCTTAAAATAATAATTAGCGCCTACTCTTGTGTATACACCATATCCTGATTCTCCATAGGCTCCTGCATATCCTCCATTCCCCCATCCAAGTGTAATTCCTCCTCCGAACGGGCTTGCCAGGATGTTGCTTAGCCCGATGCTGACTCCGTCCTTTGATACGCTGATATTCGGTATCCCGAAATGCCCGCTCGGGTCTTTGTAAAGAACAGGATTGCCCCTGCAGTATGAATACCTGTTCCATCCCTGCGTATCCATTACCCCGTCTATCATGCTGTCCGGCGACACAAAGCGCGCTATTTGCGGGTCATAGTGTCTGGCATTGTAGAAGTAGAATCCTGTTTCCTTGTCAAGCTCCTGCGAGTTGTACTTGGGGGCATAGTCCGCATCCCCTTCGTGTATCCATTCTTCTCCGTAGGGCTTGTACTCCATCCTGCTCACTGCCCTGGCATAGTCGTCAACAACGAGCTTGACTGAGTCTACCTGGTCTGTCAGATAATAAAGAGCGTCTCCTGTAGGGAGCATGGAGGCAATGCGTACTCCGTTCAAGTATATGTTGTTTACAACGCTGTAGGTGTCCGGTATTTCGTTACCGAGTTCGTCTCTTTCTATTTCTATGCTGAAATGCTTTGAAGGATAAATAAGCTCGTATTCCCTTTCTCCATCCGCGCTGTCGCGTCTTGATATTCTGCGTACCCTGAAGCCCTGGTCGTCGTACCAGTACCGGCCTACGATGTTTCCGGTGTCCGGGTTTGTGACCTGCATTATCCTGCTCCGGGAGTCAAAGTCTATCTGCTTTTTCAGGCTGTTCGCGTTGTCTTCCTGGTATGTCATATTCCCAAGCGTGTCGTACTGCATCACAAACCTGTCGTTCCCGTGTTCTGTTGTGTCTATTGACATAACAGCATGATTGGAATATGAGTAATTCCATTCATCCTGAACAGCGCCTGTTTCAGGATGAAGTATGCTCTTTCTTTCAAGGTTCCCGTTGAGTGCATAAGAATAGGTCATTTTGAATTTCCGGCTTCCGGTGCCGAATGCCTCCTGGTATGAACCATGGGCTGCTGTCAGCCTGTTAAGGCCGTCGTATGAGTAATCGTAGCGTAGATTGCGTACTGTTTCGCCTGTTACTGTTTCTGTCGGGCTGTCTTCTATTGATCTTATGCTGTTGTCAATATTGAAAGCATAGCTGATCCTCTGAAGGTACTGTACCTGGTCGTTCTTCCATGAGGAGGACGCGAGAGAGGCGAGTCTTCCTTTTATGTCATAGTCATATTCGGTTGTGACTCCGTTCCCGTTTACAAAAGCAGTCATCTGCCCGAATTCATTGTAGTCTATATGCGACACAATGGTCTTTATTTCTCCGGGCGCGTACTCAGCGCTCACTGAGTCAACAAGGCCCATGCTGTTGTATTCGTATATAACGCTGGCTGCTGTGCTGTATCTCGGGTCTTCGGGATATTCTATGCGGGCAGTGCGGTCCAGAAGATCGTAATAGTATTTTGTTTCAAAGCCTGGCACAAGGTCCGGGCTTGCGGGGTTCAGGTAATATCTTGTCTCGCTCTTCCTGTGCCCGAGCCTGTTGTAGCTGAATATCTTTCTCTGGGCATTGTCCTCTATCACAACAAGCCTGCCCAGGGCATTGTCGCTTCCTGTGTATGCGTCATAAGTATATGTAACGCTTCCTTCTGAGCCTGGCAGGGTCTTTTCGATGATTCTTCCCATCAGGTCATAAGAGAATGAAGTTATTCTTGATGCAGCGTCCGTCTTTGAAACCAGGTCTCCGGATCCGTTGTATTCGTATGCTCTGTACCCGATATCCGGATCGCTGGACTCCCTGACTCTTCCAAAACCGTCATATCTCCACTGTGAGATATTGCTCCCGCTGGTATCCTTTGCACCCGGCGCAAACAGCGATCCATTGATCGAAAGATCCATGCCTGCGCTTAAGTCCCCCTCAGGGGGATTTAGGGAAATATCCATTCTCTTCACAGGATTGCCAGCAATATCATAAGCAAACCCCATAGCAGCCTTTATGTATTCCCCGTTTCCCGGGTTTGCCGGAGTGTCTGAGCCTGTCGAATAGCCCGAATCTTCAGTGTAAAGAACCTGGCCTCTTGCATTTGTGATCGTCCTTTTGCTCTTGCCCGAACTGTGCGTTGCTATTGTTTCCCATGGTTCATTGTATGCGTACGTGACCGATGTCTCAGGCTCGCCCGGATAGGCCTGGGGTGTGATTATTTTTCTCTTTCTTCCTGCGCCATCATAATAATAAAATGTGGGATATTTCATGTCAGTATGCTTTCTGAACCTGTCTATCTCATCATCGCCTGCCCAGTCTGTCTGGCCAGTGGCTTCTATTCTTCCGGCAGCGTCATACTTTATCATTCCGCTTTTGACATACCGTTTGCCGGGAGTATTAAGTGCGCTTTTTATTGTATGTATTTGTCTGCCAAGACCGTCAGTATAAACACGGGTCGCTATGTTTCCCAGTCCTGTGCCTGAATACTGTACTGTTTTTGCGCTTAACGGGAATGCCGTACTGTAGAAATATTCTGAAAGGGTTTGTATGCCGCTGTCTGTATCAGCCTTTGTGCGTATTATTCTTCCGATTGAGTCGTATTCATAATATACGCTGTTATTATTGGGGCCTGTGACCTGTTCAGGACTCCCGAATGCAATGTCATAATTCAGGATATAAGAAGTAGTGAAATAGTCACCTGAGCCTGTTCCGAACCGCACTTTCTTTTGAAGAACAAACTGATGCATATCATTGTCATATACAACAGCGCTTTCCCTTGGCTGAGGCCCGCTTCTGTCAATGGCCTTTACCCTGTTCCCGTACACGTCATACTGGTATTCGTTTATTTTATCTGTTACAGGATCAAGGCCTGTTCCTGTATAAGAGAGGGTTTCAAGTACAAGGTTGCCCCTGTTATCATATTCAAAGACCGCTGTTGTCTCATGAGATGTGCCTGCAAGGTTCTTTTTAAGAGCAATTCTTGTTTCGTTGGTATCTTCTATAGTATTAAATTCAGTATATGAGGTTACGGTTGTCTCGGAATGGGCCGAATCCCTGTAATGGTCCGTAGTGCTTCCTGTCTTGCTTATAACCCTATACTCTCCTGGCGCGAGCACTGTATT
This sequence comes from uncultured Leptospirales bacterium, assembly GCA_964631555.1. Classification (GTDB taxonomy): domain Bacteria; phylum Spirochaetota; class UBA4802; order UBA4802; family JAFGDQ01; genus CAZVYR01. The sequence continues at coordinate 5,422 of CAZVYR010000160.1, read as the reverse complement.
GCTTTCATCTGTTCTTACAAGTATCCCTTTGCTATACGTACGTTTTTTTGAAATATCGACTACAAATGAGCATATGCTCCCCTCTCCTTCCGGGAGAGGGGCCGGGGGTGAGGTCTCAATCTCATGAATTACATATTCATACTCAATACGCGAATACTCTTTATTGTCGCTTCCGAAGAATCTGCTTTCTTTGATTGCTCCGCCAAGAGCCCTGTTCTTTCTGTAATCATCATACGGCACATTATGATAATAGCTCACAGTGCGCTGGCCGATTGAGTTTACAGCCCTGAACTCGCTGAACCCGAATGTGTCAGCCTCCTTTTCGCCGTTCACAAAAGCGCAGTATGTATACATGCTCTTGTAATCGAAGTTCGTGCTCACGCCCGGGTTAAGCCCGTCTTCAATTGTGAGCTTTGTGCAAATTTTATAATTCATGGGAAGGTCGGGTATATTGTCATCCCCTGTGTTGTCCTGCCGCACAGCATCCGCATATTCCATCCTGTACGTGCCGCCTATCCCGTTCCTAACTTTTCTTATAATATCAGGAACATTGCCTTTTGAATTCGCGAAATACCAGTCTTTCTCTTTTAAGTGTATTATGGCCAGGTCGGTCTTTCCGTCGCCGTTAAAGTCGCCTCCTATCCAGTCAAATGGGTATATTTCCTTAAACAGATCCTTTCTTTGGATTGTTGTTTCCCTGTCAGGCTCAAGAGGCTTTGCATTTGCATAAGTGCCGCTGAATACGACCCTGTTAGGCTCGTTTTTTTTATCAAATACAACAGGCTCGCCTGTATGGGTAAAGTCATTTAAAAAGCGCGTACCGGGCGCAAGTGAGCTATAGTCTGTTAGATCTACGGAGTAGTCGTTTATTTCAGCAGTATGGAATTTTATGTTTCCGTTGGAATTGCTTGTAAAGACCAGGGTACCGTTATCAATTACCCTGTATTTGCCTGTGTATTCAGCAGGGAATGGGGCGCTTCCTATTTCCGTAAAGTCTATGCAGCCGCCTGTAATAACACCGAGATGCCATACAGGCGAAGAGCCGTTCATGTCTACTATGAGAACCTGCGCGGGCTCGCTCTCTTCTGCTGTAAACCTGCCTGAGAAGAAGCGAAGCCCGCCCAGCCTGTATTCGGCAAGATCGTACGCTGAAATACTACCGGTTATCTCAAGGGAAGTTGTTTCATTTTCTTTAATAAGCGAGAAATATGGGTCATTGCCTTTGTTCAGAACCAGCAAAGATTCCCCGTCAAATTCGTCTATAAGGAATATGCCTGTTTCTATATTAAATGCAGATAATTGTGAATCGTCGAAGCCCGCAATCGTTCTTACGTCAAAAGCGATGCCGTTGTGGAATATCTCTCTGAAATAATGCCCGGATGAATAAGTTTCATAGAACCTAATACGGTCCTTATTATTTAGTTTCACGGGCCTTGAGTCAGGAAGTACCGCGTTTTCAAGGTCTATGCCTTCAAGTCCGCTTTCGTATACCGGGGCATTACTTCCCTGTGCAATGGAGTAAAACTTCCCGCTGCTTTTTTTATAAACAAGCAGTTCAGTCAGCGGAATTCCGTTCGTGTCTGTTGTTCCGCTGAAATTTCCTGCGAATACAGTCTCTCCTGCAGCACTGCTGTCGTACGTATAGTCGGCCAGCACTGTTGCGTTTTGGCCTGTTACTATAGCCCTGCTGCTTAAAAGCTTTACCTCGTCCTCAGGCGCGGGCGCTGCCATGATCTTTTCTGTATCAGGGGCCATCGATGAAGTGAAGTCATTGTATATCCTGAACCTCAATCCGTTGTTTACAGATTCTCCTACCCGGAATCTTTTATCGTCCGGTGAGAAGAAACCCACGTCCGTTCTTCCGTCCCCGTTAAAATCACCCTGTATCCATCTTGTGACTTCTCTTACGCCAGAAGGCATTTCAGCGTAAGTTCTGAAATTTATTGTCCCGTCAAGGGTCTCTCCTATTATCCATTTCCCTGTATCCCTGTCATACACAAGAAAGTCCGAGAACCCGTCGCTCGTAAAATCCCCTGTAAAGTATTCATTGCTGAAAAGCGCTCTCTCAGGCAATGTAAAGATTTTATATAATTTCCATTCTAAGTCAAAGCTCAAATTCCCCTCTCCTTTTGGGAGAGGGGTTAGGGGTGAGGTCCGTCTGTTTTCAGCAACCCACCATTTTCCGCTGCGCTGGTCATATATGGAAATATCCGTTCTGCTGTCCCCGTTGAAATCTCCGTACATGAAGCGTATCTTGTCCCTGTCGTTTCCTTCAGGTGATCTATCAGATGTATATTCGCTGTCCATATTCGCGTCAGGCTCATAGTCGCTTCTGAAAAGATTCTTAAAATGCTCCGAGAACTTTGTAAACTCAAAAGACCTGTAAGTATTTCTCATGAATATCCATTCACCTGTTGCCTCATTAAAGAGCACTGCGTCGGACAGGCCGTTCCCGTCATAATCGCCCGCGAACCATTCGCATTTAAAGATGTCCAGGTCATATATACTGAGCCTGCCGTACATTCTGAAGCTGAAATTTTTTCCTGTTGATTCTGCGACCCAGAACTCCCTTGTCCCGGGCAGGTAAAACGCTATATCAGTTCTGCCGTTTCCGTCATAATCTCCTGCAGCATTGCCTTTGAACCACTGTATCTTTTCAGGGCTGTCATATCCTTTGTACTTGCTTCCGTAGGTTTTGAAATTAAACCCGCCGTCAAAGCGTGATTCCGCTACTTTCCAGTAGCCGTTTTCGGGATTAAAGAACGCGATATCTGAAATCCCGTCCCCGTTGAAATCCCCGTGAAAATAGTTCACTGACTGAGGATTGTTCTCCTGATCATTATATGAAGGATTATTTATGTTCTGCCATACGAGCCCTTTTGCCGGCTCTTCGTAGATAAA
>CAZVYR010000160.1:0-2421 GCA_964631555.1 uncultured Leptospirales bacterium | reverse complement strand
AGCTCAAAGCGCGAGAAGTCTGATTCTATCTCAAGCCTGTATGTCCCGTTCTCGCTTTCTGCCGGCCCGTCAACCTTTACAAGCCTGTGCCCGTTGTATGTGAATGTGTCCCTGTGATCGTAATAGAGTTCCCCGTTCTTTATTGACCTGGATATTGAGCCCATGCCCAGAGCAAGCTTCCAGCCGATTCCTGTTATACCATCGCCGTTGTTTGAGGAATAGGAGAGAGAAATGGAAGGGCCTGTTCCGCCTCTTCCGGCAGGTACAGCTATGGGGTAGGATAAGTTCACTGTACCTGTGTTCGTTATGTCCGGCGGAGGTATGTACGAAGCGCCTGAAAGCCCGCTTGCCATTGCTCCGGGGTCGCTCGCTTTGCTGCTGTGATTCGTGGAAGAAGACAGGGCGTCATTGCCCTGCGGTGCCTCTGCCGAGAACGGATTATCGCGGCCGGGATTATAAACTTCTCTTGATATTGTTTCGTTGCTCTTCCCGCACCCGGATAAGAGTACTGCGATAACCGCGCCTGTAAGAAAAACACGGGTACCGGGAGGTATTATTTTCATTAAATTATCCGCTTTTTTATTTGTAAAGCGCGTGTACAAAAATAAAAAGCAAGAGAACGTAATGCCCCGCAGGGTCAGTTAAATTAAAATTTATAAATTAGCGTATATATTCGAATAAGATAGAAAGAAATTCTGAAAATATTTTTTATATATTTAATAGGAAAGGCTGATTTGTATATGACATAATAAACAGTTATTTATTTATACTCATAATGTCAATATTTTTTTAGGAATTAGCTGATTAAAATAATATTTATTTTTTAATCATGTTGCTGATCAATACTTTTGGACTATTTCAGTAAACAAAGGTCAGTCTTTCCTGCACAGAGTGCTTCCCTTGTCAAGGGGGAGTCCGGCCGCAGGCCGGGAGGGGGTTATTTCTATGTTCACTTTTAATGCAACGTTATATTTTAAATCCCTCATGCTGCCAAAAGCCATAAGAAAAATTCAATTTTCTCCAAAAAAAATCAAAAAAACATCCAATAACACCCCGAATTTTGCCCAAAAATGTAAGGTCAAATTGTATATATTAATAGAGGGGTATTTTTAATCACAAGCTCTTTGGAACCGACTCTGGATAATATCCGTGAAAGAATCGATATGCTTACGCTGGCTTTCCGGTACGGCAACTCTCCTCGCGTTGTAAGGTCTTTGCGTATACAGTTATGGAGAGGGTAAGTGGCATTTTAAATTTAAAAGTTGTGGCAAATAGAATTAAATTTAACCGGATAATAAAAGAAATAAAGGATAAAAACAATGGCAACAGCAATTCCCGGTATTATGATAAACTCGATACGCGGCAAAATAGGTAACGTCGTGTTTTACACGAGGCGCGGGAGACAGTGCGTTCGCATACACGTAATTCCGCGCAATCCGGATACAGAAGCACAGAGGGCAGTACGAAGCATATTTCGTGATGCTGTGATCTCATGGCAGGCCATGTCAGAGGATGAAAGGTACACGTTCAACCACAAAGCCCGCTACCTCAACATGAGTGGTTATAATTTTTATATATCAAACTATATAAAGAGAATAATACAGACAGTTAGTCATACACAAACAGACGAACTGAAGTCAAAAATCCCTTCCTTTACTTGGAACCTGGAACTTTCAACCTTCAACTTGCTTTCGGTCCCTGAGCTTGTCGAAGGGCTCCCCTCCGTTTCAGAGTCGTATATAAGAGGATCACGCATAATTGCGCTCTCCGGGCATTTAAAACCTAGCCCTGGATGACAAATATCGGCGCGAAAATATCCGTCATCCGATATTTGCTAAACATATCCGAATTATTATAATAAACCGTAAGTGCAAGAGGGGAGAAATGCGTCCCTTCTCATTTTCTCCTTGATTAAAAATAAATACTTAATACATCATGTGCCTGATCGATAAATAATACACAATGCAAATCCCGAAAATAAAATATAATATCGAACTCTCAGGCAGCGGCTTCCCTGTATTGTCCGTCATAAATGAGTCCGGGAAAAAAGTATACATTCACAGCAAGCACGACCCGTTAAAAGAATCCCGGTCTCTTGAAGATAAGTTCATACCTGAAAAGTATGATGCAGTCATAGTGCTTGGAGCGGGCCTCGGTTATCATCTTATGCCGCTTGCAAAGCTCAGCGGGAAATACGTTAAGATAATAGTCATTGATGCAATAAGCGGCATAGACTCTGAAATAGCAAAGGTCAGTAAAACAGGCTTTCTTGCGAAAAGCCCTGATATCCTGTTCCTGGCCGGCCTGGCCGCTGAAGATATAGAAGAAAAGATCGACCAGGAGATTGACTTTGATATTATCAAAGGCCTTGATGTTATAGATCATCCTGCGTCAGTACGCGCATTCAGCGCGTATTACAGC
>CAZVYR010000159.1:0-8690 GCA_964631555.1 uncultured Leptospirales bacterium | reverse complement strand
TATAAAATGCTGACAAATATCAAGATCAAGGCAAATCTTTATTCAGCTAATAACTACATTCTTAAAAAACAGATATGATAAATTATAAATACTGGATCGCTCTTGAAAAGGCAAAAGGCATTGGCCCGGCGAATCTTAAAATGATCTACAATACCCTAATGTCTTTTGGACTGACTGTGACTGACTTATTCAGCCTGTCCGGTTCGGAGATTAAAGAGGAGTTTCCTTTTAACGAAAAGATCATTGATGCTATTATAAGTTCAAAGGCATATCTTGATGAAATAGAAAAGATATATTGTGAATTGCTCGATGCGGGTATTGCAACAATACTATTCTTTGAAGAATCATACCCTGAACGACTTAATGAGATACTGAAAAATGCCGCACCGCCAGTATTGTACGCTTATGGAAACACTGATATTTTAAAACACAAAGCTGCCGCAATACTCTGTGAGCGCAATATCAGCGATAAAGGTAAAAATATCGCTCATCTTGCTGCAGAGGAACTTTCCGGGCACAGGATACCCATAATAAGCGGCATAGCGGATGGAATGGAAATTATACACAGAAGCACATTACTAAACGGGGGGCAATCTGCTGCAGTGCTTCCTTACGGGATACTGCAGTTTAATCTGCCTGATATTTTAAAGGATATCCCGAATTACGATAATTTTCTTATCCTGTCCCCCTTTTATCCGAATCTGGCACATACTAAATTCAATGTATATATTAGAAACAGAATTATATGCGCTTTATCATGCGCGATTTATATTGTGGAATCTGATCAGGAAAGCGGGATATTTGAAGCAGCTAAATCATCAAAGAAATACAATATACCTCTCTTTGTTACGGAATACAGAGAGTATCCTCAGAGCGCCTCAGCCAATAATCAATTGATCCTGGATGGAGCGCACGCCGTCAAAGGGAGGTATGTCAACAAACAACTCAATCCGAATATGGATGAAATTATCGGTTTAGTAAAATACCGGTAGATTGTATCAAACCTTATTTTATCTTGTATTTTTTCTTGAACTTCTCGACACGGCCTGTGCTGTCAACAATCTTCTGCTTTTTAGTGTAAAAGGGATGACAACTGGAGCATATTTCCACATGTAGATCTTTAATAGTTGATCTTGTCTTAAATTCCTGTCCGCAGGCACATTTTATTGTTGTTTCTTCATATTCAGGATGTATACCTTCTTTCATTTTTATCTCCTTAACTGTATCACTTCGTTATATTTTTCGCTCTTTAATTATTTTAAAGTCTTTGCATTACTCCTAAAATGTAAAAGTATTGCAAAAAACCTGTTTATTCAAGTTAATAAATTCTTTCCGGAAAATCAAATTACCTGATTTAATTCACCGGTTATTAACCGGAATTCATTGCACCAAAGAAAGCTTTATTGTTCTTTGTGGATTTCATCTTATCGACCAAAAGTTCCATTGCTTCTACCGGGCTCATGGGAGCTACGGCTTTTCTTAATACCCACAATTTATTCAGCTCTTCTTCATCGAGAAGCAGCTCTTCTCGTCTTGTAGCCGATTTATTTATATCGATTGCAGGGAATACTCTCCTGTCAACAAGTTTTCTATCAAGATTTATTTCACAGTTTCCTGTTCCTTTGAATTCTTCAAAAATGACTTCATCCATCCTGCTGCCTGTGTCAATAAGGGCAGTAGCCAGCACTGTGAGGCTGCCCCCTTCTTCTATGTTCCTTGCTGCTCCGAAGAACCTTTTCGGTTTATGGAGCGCATTTGAATCCACACCTCCTGAGAGGATCTTGCCGCTGGATGGAACGACCTGGTTGTATGCCCTGGCAAGCCTTGTTATGGAGTCGAGCAATATTACGACATCTTTTTTATGTTCAACAAGCCTTTTGGCTTTTTCCATCACCATTTCCGCTACCTGTACATGTCTTGCGGCAGGCTCATCAAATGTCGATGAAATTACTTCTCCTTTGACTGATCTCTGCATGTCGGTAACTTCTTCAGGACGCTCATCTATTAAAAGAACTATAAGATAAATCTCGGGGTGATTTGTCGTGATTGAATTTGCTATTTGCTGAAGAAGTATTGTCTTACCCGTTCTTGGAGGAGCTACTATTAAAGCTCTTTGCCCTTTGCCGATCGGCGTGAAGATATTAACGATCCTCATGCTGACATTATGGGACTCTGTTTCAAGAACAATCCGTTCTTCAGGATAAAGAGGCGTAAGGTTATCGAAAAGGGCCCTCTTCTGCAATTTCTCAGGATTCTCATAATTTACTGCTTCAATACGCAATAATGCATAAAATCTTTCATTATCTTTCGGCGGCCTGATCTGGCCTGTAACATTATCCCCTGTCCTTAATCCGAATAATCTGATTTGTGATGGCGAAACATAAATATCATCAGGCCCCGGCAGATAATTGTAATTGGGGGACCGAAGAAAACCGTATCCGTCACTTAGTATTTCAAGTACGCCGCTTGAAAAAATCAGCCCGCTTCTTTCAGTCTGGACCTTTAATATTTCAAAAATAATTTCCTGCTTTTTTAAACCGGATACGCCTTCAACTCCCATTTCGCGGGATAAGGCGCTTAATTCGCTGATGGTTTTATCCTTTAGCTCTGCCAGATCAAGTCTGTTTTCACTAACAAAGGCTTTTTTCTTATCATTGCGGTCATTTCGGTTTTCGGTTTTTGGCTTTGACCCGTTTTTTACTGCTATCGCGGATTTTTTTTCAAGATCGCTGCCGTTTTTCGCTTTTATTTCCTCTTTTGTAACTTCAGTTGATTTTACCATAACTCACCTTTTTATTAAAATAATTTCTGAATTCTATTCGGAAATTAAAAATTCATTTCTTTGTGTTAATTTATTACTAATTTATAAGATAATTTATGATTATCCTTAATGGTATGATGGAATGGGTTATACAAAAATTATTTAAATATATTACCAGTATTATTTATCTACATGCTCAAACCCGTGCCTGCCAGCCGTTTAAATTTTATAAATATTGAGAGTTTCCGGATAACTAATTTTCTCTTGTAGGATTAGGAAAAAAATCAATAATGTAATGGAGAAATCTTCTCAAAATATTTCGGAAGATGTACTTATACATAGAAAATCCGACATAATTTAATATATGTTTGACTAAATATGTTTAATTCCATAAGTATATAGATAAAAGATCCGCCCGGCATTATATTATCGTATCTTTGAAAATGGCCTTTCTATACAATTATTTTCAGGATTATTATCGTAAAATATACAAGCAGATACAGCTAGCATAAACATAAAAATTATATAATTTCAACGTGCGTGTTTATGTTCAGGACACTGAATCAGATTAAACAATAATTTTTCAACTATTATTTTTAAAAATATTATTATTTATTAAAAGTTCAAAGAAGTTTCTGCTCTGTAATAAATCTCGGTATTAATGTTTTCATGCCATGGGGGTAAAAAATAGAAATATCTATGACTTAGTACAAATCTAGCATCAGGTTGATTATTAGTCAAGAAAAATATTCAATATTTTTTAAAAGTTATTATATCAATAAACCGCAGGCCACACCGTATTTAATAGCAACAGCGTTTTTTTGTCATCCGGAACCGGGTTCCGGATGCTCTGGATACAAATTTATATAAGATGCTTTAATATGCGGATTTGAAACGGAGGGGATCCTTCGACTCCGCTCAGGAACCCCAATAGGATTATAAACGTTCCCTGAGCGCAGCCGAAGGGAACATTCGAAGTCTGATGAGTTGTCCTGTCTTATTGCGGAGATATTTGAACTCGTGTACCTTGAGATAAAGAAATTAAATCCGCTCATGTTCGTTGAACGGTCTTTTCCCGTAAACTCGTATATTTCGTCCGCTGTCATGTACTGCCATGTGAGTACGGCTTCGATAAGAGTGCGGCCTACTGTTCTCCGGGCTTCCGTGTCCAGGACATTCAACTTAGTGTTTCTTTCTTAGACTTTAAGTGGATTGTTATCAGGAGAGTAATTTTCCCTTATTTCTTCAAAACTAATTTATCATTTTTATTTCTTGACATTGTCAGAATTTATATTTTATTATTAATATAAAAGTATTTAATAAAGTTTATCAAATTTCATAATGATAATTTTTATTAGTTTCCTTTTATATTCAAAATTAATATTTAAAACTTAATTATTTTTTGCTTAATTTCTTTACTTTTTTGTCCGATAGTTTATAATAAGAATATTAATCACGTTAATCTTTTTTATTTTAAATTCTTTATATTTTTCTTAAATTTACAAATTTTGAATTATTTTTAATTAATTATATTTATAAAATGCATTAAATTCAGACAAAATATTTTTCAGGAACGATTTGTCAGATACAAGGCAGCACGATTGTGCCGATAAAACATTCTACATAAGGAGTTGAAAGATGAAAAGGGAGGTCAAATTAATATTGCCAGTTTTTATGATCGGCTTATTGATCATATTATTAGGAATCGGCGACATGCATTTACAGGCGCAGCAAGAGGCGACTCCTGCCCAGGATGCGGCTGCTCCGGAAGGGAAAAAACAAAAGACCGGCCTGGTAGAGGACTGGATGAGCGATTTTGAAGCTTGTGAGGACTGGAGAGCCTTAGCGACTTGTCCGCTTGGTGACACTAAAATAAGAAAAGTGCCAGGAAAACCAAGGCCACTGGATCCTAACGGAAAGGTTATTGAAACACCTAATGAAACTATCGATGATAACGGCATAACTCATAAAAATGAATACGTATTAGGTGTAAAAACATATTTTATTGAAAGAGGTTATGACAGAGTCGAAGTTCTTCCTCCGAATGAGTATATTATTCGCGGTAATGCAAAAGAATTAAAAATTTGGGTACTTGGAAGGAAATTCAGACATACGCTCTATGTCAAATTAAGAGACTATAGAGGAAGATTGCATAAAATAAAGATTAATAGGCTAGATTTCTGGGGCTGGAAGGAATTGTCTGTTATTATTCCGGGCTGGTTGCCGCAGTCGGCAACTTACGCGATGCTGGATAAGAACCTTCATTTTGTTTCGTTCTTTGTAGAAAGTGACCGTTTTGAAGTTCCCGGTACCTTTTATTTTTACCTGGATAATTTCAGAATAGTTACTGATCTTTCCGAATTCACCGGGGATACTTATATCAGAGATGTTTGGTAGAAAACATTCAGATGAAATAACCTAGAGATGAATCGATACGGAGGTAATATATATGAAAAATAAATATAAGATATTTGCGGCAATGGCTATTTTTATAGCGTCTATTTTGTTTATATATCCGGGAACAGAGAAAGCGAATTCCAAAATACTCACCAATGTCCCCGCTGATATAAGCTCTGAAGAATTACAGGCACTGGTAATTGAAGACTTTGAAACTCCAGACGACTGGCAGGTAGAATCAACACCCAGGAAAAACCCGGATCCTAAAAAAGATCCCGTCCCAAACCTGGAGATTAAATTTATCGACGGGGCTCCGGCTGATATGCAACCGGAAAGATGGTCGCCCGACAAGAAGGGTATGCAAGCAAAGAAAGTGCTCGGGCTGCACTTCAGGTTCAAATATCCCGGATATAATTCAATTCACCTGCTTCCCCCTCTTGAAGTACAGTGGGATGATCCAACAAAAAAGGTTATGACTTATGACGCCAGAACCGGTCAGTATATTCAGGAAAGAGCTATACAATTGCCCGGGCAGTCAAAAGGGATATCAATATGGGTTCACGGAAGAGGTAATGACTATTATCTTGAGACATGGATAAAGGACTGGAAAGGAGAAGTTCATATTTTAAAATTTGGTTCCCTCAACTTTGTCGGTTGGAGACCGTTGACAACTGAGATAGCACCATATATTCCTCAGGAAGTTGACTCATATCCTCAGACAAAACTATTAAAGATTGTGAGATTTGTTATCAGGGCAACGCCTGAAGCGATGGTAGAAGATACTTATATGTTCTTTGATCAGCTTAAGGTTTTAACTGACGTCTATGAAGTCAATTTCGACGGACAGGAACTGGACAAAGCTTTTACAGAAGGAGCGGCACCCAAACCCGGTAAACCGGCGACTACAACTGAATAAAAAGTAATATTTTTTTAAACTCGACCAGTTTAATACATCTTAGTTAAAGAATACCCATCCTTAAAGCGCGATGGGTATTCTAATTTTAGTAACATTAAGAATTTACTTCCTTGACTAAAAAAGTAATATTATTTAAATTTAATCGCTGAAACAGGCTAATTTACTAAATATTCAGGCAATTATACGTATAAATTATTAAATTCTATGTGGAAACGACAATGAAAAATGAAAAAATAATAGAAAGACTAGCGTCCTTATTCAAGGAAGAACAATGGGGCAGAATTGATCCTAAAGATATCGGGATTTCTAAATTCAGAATATTAGATGATCTTTTCAATAGTCTCGTCAGAGATGACCTGTTAAAAGAAGCAATGGTTCAATGTAAAGCTCATCTGGATGACCATCCGGACTCCATTATTGCTTCTTACCTGATTGGGTGCATGGGTCATCACCTGGGGTCTATTGAAGATACAGTTCAATTAAGATTTTTAATCGATCTTTTTACCAAGTACCATAAATGGGCTATTGTGCAGGTTATTGCCGAAAAAATACTTGAATATGGTGAAAATAGAATTGCTTTAAAGGCACTTGCTACAAGTCTTGAGCGTCTTGGAAGAAATCGTGAGGCCACTCCGGTATGGGAGAATCTATTAAAAATAGACAGGTTTGATACAGACGTTGCGAAAAAACTGGCCTTTGCGATACTCGATGAAGATCCGGAAAAAAGTGTTCAATACATGAAACTTTCTATCGAAGGTTTCATTAAAAATCAGGTATATGATGAAATAGTCGGACTCTGGAACAAACTTATCTCAGTTTCGAGCGAAGACTTTTTATTCTTTGACAGAGTTGAGAGAATGCTTGTTGAAGCCAAGCAGCAGGAACTTGTAGCGACATTGTTAAAATCGCTACTCCAGAAGCACAGAGATGAAGAAAATCCGGAACAATCCATAGAAATATTAAAAAAAATATTAAATTATACTCCGGAAGATACTGCTTCTAGAAAAGAACTGATAAAATTTTATCGCAGCAAATACGGGCAACATTCCCAATATGAACAATTTTCAAAGCTTTCAAAACTCAACAATTTCAAATATCCTATCAAACATGCTATCCAGGACTTTGAAAAAAATATAGTTTTTGATATTGGAAATTATGTTTATCATAGATCATGGGGTGTTGGCCGGATAACTGATATAGATAGTGATTATATTATTATTGACTTCAAAGAAAAAAGTGATCATAGAATGTCGATTCAAATGGCTTTGCAGTCTCTTACTCCGATCAATAAGGATCATTTGTACGCGATTGAACATGAGGACCCTGAAACTCTGCAGACTCTTTTTAAAGAGGACTTTATTCAGTTTTTCGACATTCTTATCAAATCTTATGATGGTAACATATTATTGGCTGATATAAAAAAAGAACTTATCCCTAAGTATATCAGCCAAAAAGAGTGGTCGAAATGGTGGAGCAGAGCAAGAACCGAGATCAAAAAAAATCCTCACTTCGGTGTCTCGGTTCAAAAGAAAGATCTGATATCCCTTAGAGATAAACCGCTGACTTTTGCTGACGAGTTGCTGAATAATTTTATAAATATGGAATCGTTTAGTGAAAAACTGGATATAGCAATAGAATTCGTAAACAATATTGAAAGCCAGGAGGGTAAACCCTACGCACAATATTTTGTAGATTATTTTAATTCTCAGATAAAAGAAGGATCTCCGACAAAGGAAATATTATCTTATTTTATTCTTAATGGGTTCACTAAATATCTTGATTCTCAGAAATTAAAACTCGATTCAATCAGAAATAAAATATTGCAATTTATTAAATCCAGTAATGAACTGCCTTTGATTTCAATAAATATAAGCAGTTATGATTATAAAAAAGATTTAATTAATTTAATTGAAGAAGCACGGGAAGACTGGCCGCATGTTGTTTCAGATATATTGTTTGAAACCCCTGTCAGAATTCATAAATATATAATAAACAATCTGATCAGGGCGAGCGCTTTTCATATTATAAATCTTTTTATTGACAGGGCAATAACAGGAGCAAAGCAGAATCCTGAAATTTTTATATGGGTTGCCAGGAATATTTTAAGCAGCAACTGGGATTATTACTGGCTTGATTACTCGTCCGAGCGTTTGATACTTCTGCTTTTCCGCTTATTAAACGAACTGAAAAAAGTTGAGACAAAAGGAAACCGCTTAAAAAACATGGCTGTTGATATACTTATTGATAATGATTATGAAATTATAAAAGATATAGTAGAACAAAGCGAATCTCCTTTTTTACATAAACTTTACGATCTGTTCAAGAATATCAGCTATATTGAAGATACGGAAAAAGAAATGTTTCTTTCGCTGATAAGGGTGAAGTATCCTGACTTTCATATTACCGACAAAAAAATAAGCGATGAAGAATGGGAGACCGAATCTGAGAAGCTAATTGTATCAAGGGAAGGCTATAACAGGATGAAAGCAGAATTGAACCGAATGGTTAACGTGGAAATGGTTAACCTTTCAAAAGAGCTTGGAAAAGCATCTGATATTTCCGCTGATATACGAGAAAACGTGGAATATAACGCACTGATGGAAAAGCAGACTATTC
>CAZVYR010000158.1:0-8718 GCA_964631555.1 uncultured Leptospirales bacterium | reverse complement strand
ATAGAAAAAGAAAATAATGAAAAAAAAGAATTAGTAACAAAATACGATATTCATGTCTCAGACAGGGATATTTATATATACGCCAATAAAGTTGCCAGAAAAAACGGGTACAGGGAAATCACCTTTAAAGCATTGCAGGAAAAAAATCCGAACTGGATATTCCCGGGTAATATTTTCTATCTTATGGACGGAGAAAAGATTGAAGTAAAAAAAGGTGATACACTCTGGGGCATTTCAGATAACAAACTTATGAAGATCAACCTGGAATTCTATAAACTTATTGAGAAAGTAAAAAATGCAAAGACAACGGTGGAGAAACGCGAACTTCTGGGAAAAGCCGGGAACCTGGCCTTTTCAAGAAAGCATTTCGAGACAATAAAGTCACTTATGGAAGAACTTAAATAATTAACAGCAATTAAAAAGCACGCAATCAGCATATAAAATCATAAATGAATATAATACTCGGTTCAGCTTCACCCAGAAGGGAAAAGATATTAACTAATATTATAGATCAATTTGATATAATCATTCCATCGATTACTGAGAAGGCAACACCCGGTGAAACTCCCAGGAATTTCTGCGAAAGAATCTCAGCCGAAAAGGCTGCCGAAGTATTTAAATCCGTGTCCGGCTCTGCTGATTCCTTAATTATAAGCTGCGATACAATAGTTACAATCGAAAATCAAATAATAGGGAAACCCGCTAACCTCACTGATGCTGTTAAAATAATACGCATGTTAAACGGGAAAACCCATAAAGTCATAAGCGGTATAACCCTGTTTAATAAAAAAGACAATCAGATATCTCAGTCAACCAAATCAGAAACCACATTAGTCACGTTTAAGAAGATTTCTGAGAACGAAATAACTGAATATCTGAACAGCATTGATTATATTGATAAAGCAGGTGCTTACGCCATACAGGACGATCAGGTAATCATTGAGTCAATTAACGGGTCAGTCACAAACGTTATCGGTTTCCCATTGCGCCTGTTTTTTAAAATGCTTTCAGATATGAATTTACTTGATAAATTATTCATGCCGGATATAAATATTCAGCTTTAGCAAAATTAGCTCATTTTAAATGTAAATATCACAATCAAAAAAAATTATCTTGGAACCTAAAAATAAAATCAATTATTATATCGAGCCTGTAGAAGTTGAAATATATTTAAAGAAAGCAGGAATTGTCCGTACAATCATAAAGGATATGTACATTGATCTTATTGATGTTGATCCCATAAATGAAAACAGTAAAATGATATTTGATCATTTTATTGCAAAAGACGAACCAATAGACCTAATTGAAGTTATGAATGCCTTCCCCCAGTTTCTCCCTCCCATTTTTGAATCCTATTATCATCGCATACCTCTTTATGAAAAAACGAGTATGCATTTTAAAGAAATGTTCACCGGAAGCATAGATTCCATGCGACTTGCTATATATTTTACAGAACTCCTGATTAAATATGAACCTACTACGGCATCAATTACTTTAATCGGGGATTTTCAGACCTATAACCTGAATTACTTAATCAGAAAATTAAACGCACATGAGCAAAAGTTTTTGCTCGAAGATAGCACAGTAGCGTACCTTATAAAAAGAAAAAATAATTCTTGCAAAGACAATCCTCCTGATAGAGAATTCGAAAAGCTTGTGGAACTCTGGGAATATAATGTTAAAAAAGGTAAGACTATCTAGAATTCTTTATGACAAATTAGATTATTTTCAATCACCCCGGATACTTTGCTTATAAGCTTGTCAAGATTATGCTCATTATAATGAGTAGTGCTTACCGGATTTCCGGCAATGACCTTAATCAGCCCAGCCTTAATGTAGAATTTACCCTTTGGAAGAAGAGCACAACTATTAATGATCGTAACCGGAATTATAGGAATTCCGGCTTTTATTGCGAACATGAATCCGCCCTTTTTAAAAGGGAGCAGTTTTCCTGTTGTACTTCGAGTGCCCTCAGCAAAGAAAAAAACACTTATTCCATTTCTAATTTCTCCAATAATTTTATTGATGCTGTTAATTGCTTTGCCGGAGCTATGGCGATCGATGGATATCATCCCTGCCATCTTTACTGCCCATCCGAAAACCGGGATCTGGAACAGAGATTTTTTCGCAATAAACCTCAGTGTCTGGGGGATAGCATTTGCTACAGCCAGAGGATCAAGATTACTGCAATGATTCGATATATACACATAAGAACACTGCTTAACTATTGATTCAAATCCATTTAATTTTATTTTAATACCATTGATTTTTATGCTAAACCTAGCCCAAGCGCAGCCGATAAAATAAGGTATTTTGCCTGTCTTGCTTATAAAAGCCATAAAAATAATAGATGTCCCAAAAATCACCGTTAAAACTGCCAAGGAGAACATTGTCCATACCGGTTTAAGAAATATCTTCATAAAAATATTAATCCTGCTTAATGCTTGGAATAAAAACTCTTCTGAGAAACAATTGTATAAACGGTCTGTTTTATTGCTTTTAATTGTTTCTTTAGGATTTGCTCCCGCTTTCAGATCGGAACCGCCCTGCGGGCGGGGTGAATTGCTAATGATAAGAATGCAATTTTGACATGCACATAATTATATTAAAGCCCGCCTGATACGAGCTTCCTTTAATTCTTATTTTTAAGGAATTACTAAAAAGAATACGGAGAGAATACTCAATATCTAAATATCAAAGGTTTTGCCTTCCATTGCGCCGAAAATCTCCAGATCATAACCCTTTTCTTCCATCTTCTTTCTGTAATGATCAACTATAAAATCCAGTTGTTGATCTGTTCTTTGAGGATCATGATGAAAGAAAAACAATTTCTTTACACCAGCTTTAATAGACATATTTACAGAATCATGGGTTGTGCTGTGCCCCCATCCTTTATGACTCTCATATTCGGCAGGAATATACTGAGAGTCAGTAACTAACGTATCCACACCTGTTACAAATTTAATAAGCCTTTTATTCATATCATCCGCAATATGATCCACCTCACTATCATCATCACCATAAACATTGTAGAAAGGCTCATTATCACCCAGATAAACAAAGGTCTTATCATGATAATGAATTTTATATCCCAGGCATGTGACCGGGTGATTTAACATTGTGGTCTCAACCTGAAAATTTCCTAAAGAAAAAGACTCTTCCTTGAGTTCTCTGAATTTAATATTCGCCTGTAGTTCCTCAGTCCTGACAGGAAAATACGAATAAGTCATCTGTCCCCTGATTATTTCTTCCAGTGTCTTTTCAAATGTTCCGGGGCCAAATATAGTAATATTATTCCCTGGAATAAAAACCGGCGTAAAAAAAGGAAAACCGCTGATATGATCCCAATGAGGATGAGAGATAAAAAGATTAATATTATGACTTTTCGATAAATCAAGGGATTCTGAAAGTGCTCTTATACCTGTTCCCGCATCAAATACAACCCAGTCACCTTCTTCAGATTTGATATCAAGACACGCGGTATTCCCTCCATACTTCATGGTAGACGGACCTGGAACCGGTATTGAACCCCTTGTCCCGTAAAATGTTAATTTCAGACCAGGCATAATTATTTTAAAAAGAGCTTAGCTTTTTCCACCTCCTCATTAATTGGCGACAAAGCAGCAAAGACTCTTTCCTCATTAAGATTAAGAGCGGTCCATACATCATCAAGGATTGGGTCGATCTTATAATTTCCACTGAACCCGATCTGTAATATTTTTACAAAAGTATCGGCAACACAGACTATCATCGAAAATATTGCAGCACTCCCGGATAAAGCCGGATTATGATGTTTACCTACTGCATATAACAAAGGAGCTTCAAAATTCCATTTTTTCCCAATTGCGATCCCTATCTCTTCATGTGTCAGCCTCAGCACTTGTTTCTCCACATCCGTTATCGATGCTTTCTTCTGAGAAGAAAGCTCAACGATCTGATTCATCTCTTCACTGAAAAAATTATTGATAAGTACTTTTCCAATATCATGTATCAAACCAGCAATAAAATATTCCTCAAGATAAAGAGCATCAACACCGAGTTCCTTGGCTATTAATTTTGAAGCTACTGCTACCCCAAGTGAATGCTGCCAGAAATCACTCCCTGTCAATTTAGTTTTCTCCTCTATTTTTACGTTTCCTGCAAAAGAAGAAGACAAAGCCACGTTTTTCACGGTATTTATTCCCAGCATTACTATAGCCTGCTTAAGTGACTTAACCTTTTGTGGCATGCCAAAGTACGCGGAATTGACCATTTTTATTACTTTTGCAGTCAATACCGGATCAAGTTGAATAACATCGGTTAAATCCTGAGCCGAGGAACTTTTATCATTTGCAATCTGAATAATTTTATGTGTCAAAGGCGAAAGTGTGGGCATTTTTTCAATGGACTCTTTCACCTTATTGATTAGCTTTTCCATTAACTTTTTTCTTTATTTCTTAGTTTCTTTGTTTTGTTTTACTATAACTCGTTTAGTTTGATTATAAGAACTATTATTTACAGGTGTTACTATAAAATATAATTATAATAATATATAAAAAATAATATCTTAAAACAACTCCCGCAGCAGTATTCAGGTTTATTTTTTACATTCTTACATCCCTGAAATAATATTCCATTATAAAAAATCATTCTTTACTTCGTATTTATATCCTATTTAATATAATCAAAGTATTTCTTCTAAAAATAAAAAAACCAGTAAAGTATATCAAGAAAAATCAATATCCAGAAAAAAATAGAATAAAAAATAATAATATACCATAAAGTTTTTTTAACAATTCCCATAAATCTTTTTTTTTAAAAATATTTAATATTGAACTTTCGGATAATGCTATTGATAAATAATTATAGGAAATGGAATCTTTTTATAATTGATTTAATATACACTTTACAGGGAAAAAACCACCTTGATGTATGAATAAAAATTTAAACATAGATTACTGAGATGTATCCTGTTTATTATTATCGCTTTTTTTCTCTATATTTGGTTTGGATATATCTTTATTATCCTGGGGTGATTCCTCTTTTACCTGTACTTCTCCTGATTCAGGAACAGCTTGTGTTTTTTCGTCAACCGTTATTTTCTCTATAAATGATTCAAATGCCGATGGCTTTGATAATCTGGAATAATTATCCATATGATGCACTTTTAATTTCCTGTAATCTATTACATCAGCCGGATTTTTTATAGAATCTAAATAGTTCAGAGTAGCAAGTATCATTTTATAATTAAAATCTTTAATATATTCTCTTAATATTTCATTTACTTTGTCAAAATAAAAGAACATAAGATAATCAGCAGCCTTTTTTTCTTGTCTGAATTTTATTTTCTCAGCAACTTTATTAGTGAGAACAGGTTTATTTGTTTTCTCTTTCTGCTCCTGTTCTATTCCAGTATCTGAATTGGCTTTGTTTTCTTCAACATCCTTGTTTTTCTGTTCATAATTCAAACTCATTTCGCTGGAATATTCATTATCTTTTTTCCCAGCAAACCTTTTAAAAAAATCATTTCCGGATTTATTTTCTTCAGCAATAAGAAGCTCATATATTGCTCTTTTTTTTTCGTTAGTTTGTGCTTCGAATAAAGAAAACAAGCCATATCTGACAGCACGCCTTGATCTTCTTATAGCATTCATGTATTTATAAATTTTGAAAGAATGAAGCTTCGGATTTGTAGCTGAGGCAGCCATATAGTCATTCCTTCCGTGATTAAGCTCCCTGAAACCAAGAGTTAGATAAAACCTAGCTTTGGGGTTTTCTGATTGAATTATAAGAGGCGATAGCTTATCCAAAATTTCCCTGGAATCTTTTAAATAGACGTCGTTTACGAGAAATGAATAAAGTTCTTCCTGTTTTTCCTGCGATGAATAAATATCCTTAAAAGTTTTTTTATAATCCGATTTAAGAAATGCAACATAACTATTAAAGTGCAGATCATAAACCTCTTTAAACTGATCAATTTTTAGATCACCGAAATTAGTAATACATACATTCAGAAAATCGATAGAAGATTTATTTTCTCTTATCTTTCTTTCAATTGTGATTTGATCCGTATAGGAAAATGCATTACTAACAAAAAGAAGCGCTAAAAATAATGTTCTAAGCGCTAATTTCACATTGACCTCCGGAACTTGAAAAGAATTTAGAATAATTTCCTCTTGCGATACTAATTAAAATTAAAAGGATACTAATATCTTGTTAATGTTTCCATTATTTTGCATAATAATAAATAATAGAACTAATTTTTACTCAATCTCGGGATGACCACTATATCTACCCTCCTGTTAAGAGCCCTGTTCTCTGGCGTATCATTAGACACTATCGGTTGATATTCACCGAAACCTGCTGCTGAAAACCTGACAGGATCCAGCTTTGTATTCCTGAGAAGATAACTCAATACAGCCAGTGCACGTTCAGTGGAGAGTTGCCAGTTATCGCGGAATTTCTTTGTACTTATCGGAATATTATCAGTATGTCCTTCTATTACTATCCTGTTTTCAGGATAATCGGAGAGTATCTCAGATACCTTCCCCAATGCATTTAAAACATCTTTTTTAAGTTCAGCACTTCCGGAATCAAATGAAATTTTATCATCAATATTTATAATGATTTTTTCATGAAGTCTCTTTAACCTGATTTCTCCTCTCTTAATTTCTTCCGATAATTGCTTCTCAAGCTCATTTGCCTGAGCAGACATACGATCCAGTTCTCTTTTTTGGGATTCGCTCAACTTCTTGATCTCCGACAGTTCGCTTTGCAGGTTGGATATCATAGACTCAAGCTCGGAAGTCTTTTTCTCATATTCTGTTTTAAGTTGGGCTAATTCCTTGATTTTAGACTCTCGTTCCTTCTGCAATTCAGTTCTTAGCCTGTCGGTTTCCTCCTGGCACTTCTTTTGAAGGACCTTGTTTTCTTCGATTAGTTCTTTTTCTCTTTCACTTCCTGTTTTCTTTAATATATCGCGTACATTTTCTAACTCTTTAATTCTGCTGTTTAATGCCTTGCTTTCTTCAGCCCTGTTCTGTTCCGAGAGTGCAAGCCTGTTGTTTAAATCCTCAATTGTATTTTCCAATTCCTTTACACGAGTTTCAAGTGCAGTTCTTTCATTGATAAACTGTCTTTTCAGTGTCTTAAGCTCAAGTTCAAGTGCAACTTTTTCATTATATATCGCATTATACTCACTGGGAAAGTAAAATATATCCGCTTTTAGATAAGATACAGAAAGTAAAAACATGCCGATTATAAAGAACAGGATTTTTACTTTCCTGAATAAAAATCTAATGTCTGTTCTCATTTTTCTGCCTCATAGCCTGTTTTTTTTAATTCTTTTTCTGCTTTTGCTAACTCGCCTGCTGCCTTTTCGTATTTCTTCTTACTATCATTCAGTTTTACTTGCTGGTCCTCCATAAACTTTTTGTATTCCTGATCGTCAATTATATCATCACCAAATTCCTCTGCTCTTTTCAACTGGTATGTCTTGGCAATTGATGCCTTCTCATAATCCAGTTCGGCAACCTTTTCAGCCAGTTCTGCTTTCTTAACCGATAAAAGGGCATTTGCTTCATCTCTTTTAACATTATAATATTTAAGCAATGTTCTTACCTGAATCAGCCTGACCCTGTTCTTTTCCTTCTGGCTTTGAATATCAACAATCTTGCTGTTCTCACCGGTTTGAGAATATAATTTCTCTTTCTCGAGCAGCATTTCATTCTCAGCTTCCAAAGCGGCAATTTCTTTTTGGCTTATCACAATCCTTTGGGTGATTATTTCCAGTTCCTTTTCAATTTTATCTTTATCTTTTTTTCTCGCTATAATATCAGCACCAATCTTATCGAGATTTGCATTCTCTGCTTCAGTCATCTCACTCAGGTATACTTCATCCACAGGTTTGGGCAATATAACACAACCTGACAAAACTAATAAGACCACAATAAGGAGATTTAATAAATATTTCATTCGCGTATCCCCATAATATTATAATGTTAAATATTTTATTGTATGATAATCTAATAAATTAACGCGCAGGTCAAGCAAAATCTTGGAATTATGGACATCATATCAAGGAAGTAAAAACAGTCATCGATAAATTGATCCGATCTTATTTTTTTCAAGATTACAAAATACCTTCCTTGCTCTTAGAGCATTACGGTGATAACCTGCTGCTTTGGAATTCATTAAATAAGAATCAATTTATCGATTAAGCAGAAATTGATTGCTGAAATATAAACTAAGCTAAATTAGATAATCTATTATGTTTCTACAATGGTATATTACCGTGCTTCTTATAAGGATTTATATCTGTTTTTGTTTTTAGCATTTCAAGAGCTTTAATAACGCGAATCCTGGTTTCCCTTGGCTGTAGAACATCATCCACATAACCTCTGCTTGCAGCAAGATAAGGATTAGCGAATTTCTCGGTATACTCTTCTTCTTTTACCATACGGATATTCTGTTTATCCTCGTCAGATGCTTCTTTCAACTCTCTTCCGAAAACTATATCCACCGCACCGCTAGGACCCATAACCGCGATTTCCGCAGTAGGCCATGCATAATTTACGTCTCCTCTTAAATGTTTGGAACTCATAACAATATAAGCTCCTCCATATGCTTTTCTTAAAATAATACTTATTTTAGGCACCGTAGCTTCAGCGTAAGCATATATCAGTTTTGCGCCATGCTTGATTATTCCCCCATATTCCTGTCTTGTCCCTGGCATATATC
>CAZVYR010000157.1:0-8746 GCA_964631555.1 uncultured Leptospirales bacterium | reverse complement strand
AACAGGATCGTACCTTTCAGATACGACACTATGAATATTTATATTGCCGTAACCGATACTCTTAATATTCGACCTTTCGATGACCTTAAGATGATTTTTCCAGATCATTCGGTTGAACCTGTATTAACATCGGAAGAAGAAGTATCCAGGATTATAAGAACACATTTTGACGTGCTGAGACCGGACAGTTCCGAAGATGCGATGGAAGATCTTGAATATGAAGATATCGAGATTCTTTCTTCAACTTTTGCGGAAACTGAAGACATTCTGGATATGGCCAACGAAGCTCCTATTATCAGGCTTGTAAACACGATTTTAACGGAAGCAGTTAATGACCGGGCCAGCGATATTCATATTGAACCTTATGAGAAAGAGCTGACAGTCCGGAACAGGATTGACGGGATTCTTTACCAGGTGCTGTCTCCTCCGAAAAGATTCCAGGGAGCTATTACCTCCCGTATAAAAATAATGGCCAACTTAAATATAGCGGAGAACAGGCTTCCCCAGGACGGGAGGATACAAATAAAAATCGGCGGGAAAGATATTGATATCCGCGTTTCAGTATTCCCGACATACTACGGAGAAAGAGTAGTTCTTAGATTATTGAACAAGACTGATATGAAATTCGATCTTGAAAGCATAGGATTCTCCAAAGGAAATCTTAAGGTATTCGAATCATTGATTAAAAAGACCCATGGTATAATTTTAGTTACCGGACCCACCGGAAGCGGTAAAACCACAACCCTTTACAGTGTCCTAACCAAATTGTCCACGCGTGATGTTAATACTCTTACAGTTGAAGATCCGATCGAATACCAGCTTCCGGGAGTCGGACAGATGCAGGTGAAGCCAAAGATAGATCTGACTTTCGCTAACGGTTTACGGGCAATACTGCGCCAGGACCCGGACATTGTAATGATAGGTGAAATTCGGGACCTCGAGACTGCGGAAATTGCTGTTCAGGCAGCATTGACAGGCCACAGGGTTTTCTCTACGATTCATACTAACGATGCTGCTAGTTCTATAACAAGACTTATAGATATGGGTGTCGAGCCGTTCCTGATCAGCTCCGCGTTCAATGCCTTTTTGGCGCAGAGACTTGTGAGGACGATATGTCCTCATTGCAGGTATACGGTAAAACCGTCGTTAAAAACCCTTAAGGAGCTTGGAATAAAGCAAAGTGATCTAAAGGAAGGGAAACTGGTACAGGGCAAAGGCTGTAAAAAATGTCTGAATACCGGGTATTTGGGACGGACAGGGATTTATGAGCTATTGCCTGTGGATAACGATATCAGAAAGATGGTGATGGACCACTCGGACGCGATGTCGATCAAGGAAGCAGCAGTTAAGAAGGGAATGGTCACTCTGCGCCAGGATGGGATACACAAAGCTATATCCGGTGTAACTACTGTTGAAGAAGTGTTAAGAGTAAGTTAAGATGATTTTTGAATACCAGGCATTAGATAAAAAAGGAATTAAAATATCGGACCTGATTGATGCTCCTTCTGAATTATCCGCTAAACAGAAATTAAAGACAAAAGGTCTGTACCTGGTTCATATTTCCAGGCAGGAGGCAATTTCCGGAATAAAAAAAACTAATGGCGGCAAAGTAAGTGAGTTATATGAGAAACTTATTCAATATTTCGGTTTAAGATTAAGCTCAAAACAAATTGGTATTTTCTCACGACAATTAGCCACATTATTAAACGCCGGCATGCCTCTTTTGGTAGCCATGAATGATATAATCGATCAGTTGGATAATAAAAATTTAAAGAGAATAATAGTCGATATAAAAGAAAAGCTTGAAGAGGGCTCTTCCCTGTCCAACTCTCTTGCAAGGCACAACAAGGTATTTTCCGAAATGTATATAAACATGGTAAGAGTCGGGGAGAATTTAGGTTCCCTGGATCATGTTATTGAACGTCTTGCGGACATGGAAGAAAAGAAGAGCTTTCTGAAAAGCAAAGTCCAGTCAGCCCTTTACTACCCGGCGTTTCTGAGTTTATTCGCGTTTGCGGTAATAATATTTCTGATGGTAAACGCCGTCCCGGCACTCGCAAGAATATTCAGTGATATGGGGAAAGAACTTCCATTGCCTACAAAGATAGTGCTTGGGATAAGCAACACTATTACCAGTTTTTATTTTATATTTCCTTTTGCGATAGTTGTGTTTTTAATAATATATTTTACAAATAAATATATTAAAACACCGCTGGGCAGGGAAAAACTCGACGAATTAAAATTAAAAGTCCCGTTTTTCAGGAATCTATATAAAAAAATAATTGTTTTAAATTTTACGCAAAACCTCGGGATTTTGCTGAATAACAGGGTTGACATATTAAAATCTTTTGAAATTGTAAAAAAAATCGTAAAAAATATAATTATAGAAGGCCAGATAGAAGAAGTAGCAAAAAAAATAAAAGAGGGTTCATCCGTTTCCAGCGCTCTGGCTAAATCCGACTTTTTACCTAAACTTGTTCTTGGAATGATCAACGCGGGTGAATCAAGCGACCAGCTTGATGCTATGCTTATAAAGATAGGAAAGGTATATGAATCGGAGTTGGACATGACGCTGTCCGGGCTGACCAGCCTGATAGAACCGATAATAATGCTCTTCCTTGGAGTTGTGATCGCTTTGATAATAATTTCAGTACTTTTGCCAATCTTTGAAATGAACCTGATGGTTTAATAATATTGTCCTGATATACTATTTTATTTTTATTGTGTTTCTTAATATACTTAAATCATTACAGGAGTAAGCTATGAAAAAAATAATTAAAAAACTCATATACCGGGTCAAAACAATGATCTCGGAAGTATGTTCGAATGCAGGGGTAACCCTTATTGAGATGATCGTTGCTATTACCATAATCGCGATCCTGGGAATCATAGTATATCCAATGATAATGGACCTGCCTCAGAAAGCCAGAGTACAATCCGCAAAACAGCAAATACTAAATTTCGGGATAGCCCTTGACAGATACTCCATGGATAACGGATTTTATCCCACTACTGAGCAGGGTCTGGAAGCGCTAGTGAAAAAACCGGATTCAGAGCCCGTACCAATGCATTATAATGAAGGCGGTTACATGAAAAGCAAAGCAGTACCGAAAGACCCATGGGGAAGATCGTACGTATACGAGTCTCCCGGTGAACACGGAAATGATTATGAGATCATGAGTTATGGGGCAGACGGAGAGGAAGGCGGAGAAGGAGTAAATGAAGATATTAAAAGCTGGGAATAGATTAGCCATACGCCACTATCATGCTCTCCGGCCAAACAATTTTATTATTTTATAATAACAATGATCTCTTATATAAAAGATGCACTAAGAGGGAATAAAGGATTTACCCTGGTAGAGCTTATAATTGTTGTGGTTATTCTTTCAATTATGTCTCTTGTTGTGGCACCCCGCATATCCAATATCTTTGACAGCCGAAGAAGTAATTTCACGATCCTCACAACAATAATAGCTAAAACTTTTGACGATTCTTTTATAAACGGCCGTCTGGACTTTCTTCTGCTTAATTTATATGAGCCCGGCACCGGAACCGGGATAGAAGGAGAAGTCTTTTCCAGGAGCAACGGCATCTCTGTCGTAACAAGAGACGATAATGGCGATTATAAAGATAGTACCAATAAATTATTGCAATATAAACAATTTTCAGATTCATTCAGAATAGAAGAAGTAATTGTTTCAACCGGTGAAAAGATCACAACAGGTAATGTATTGATCCCCTATTATCCGGCCGGGTATTCGGATAATGTAATTCTTCACATTCTTGTTAATGATGAAGAAAAATGGTCTGTTAAGATATTTAAAATGAGAAAAGAACCTGAAATAATCCCGGAATACATCGATTTCTCATATAAAGAATATAACTTATAAACCGGATTCTATTCTGAATAATACCGGTTATTTTATAATTACTAAATATGTTTGATCATGTGAAAAACAACAAAATCAATAAATATAACGGCTTTGCCTTAATTGAGATACTGATCGCTATCACCATTCTCTCTATATCACTCATCAGTATAATATCCGGTGTATCCGCAGGGATAATCGCTATTTCAGGGAATAAAAATCTCACAAAAGCAATGATAATAGCAAAGAATAAGTTGAATGAATTTGAAATGAATAATCAAAAAGGCACGGATATCAGTAATGAAGTGGTTGAAGACTACCCGGATTTTACGTATAGCAGAGAAATAAAAAGATTCGAACATGAGTTACTCGGACCTCTTGACGCTAAACGGATAGAAATAGAAGTTAAGTGGCAGGAGAAAGGTATGGATAAGACATATTCATTAACTTATATTTATCCTTCAATATAATAAGGAATTCACTAAAATATCATTATTTAAACCCAGGATTTATCATTTCACTGTATAGAATGAAACGCGTCATAAGATCAATTCAAGACTGTATTCGAAATATATATAATTTATTAATCAATGAATCAGGGCTGACCCTTTTTGAAGTCGTCGTTGCCGTTACCATTTCCTCTCTGATACTTATTATGGTTTATTCCTCACATAGTTCAATCACAAAAGCTATATATGAATTAACAGGTATTGCGGATTTTTATGAAAATATAAATCTTGCGATAAGAAGGATCGATAAAGACATTTCGTGTGCATATTTCAATAAAGACAATAAAGAAATTTGTTTTATAGGAGAAAGCAATTATGAAACTCCTTATAACGGGAAATTAAATTTTGTAACTGTAGACCATAAAGACTTTTCCATGCTGGTCGACCCGGGAATTCCCTATCATGAAAGCGACATAAAAGAAATCGGGTATTTCCTGGAGCCGGATATTAAACATCCGGGTATAAATTTTCTGATAAAAAGGGAAGAGAGTTTTCATGATGACCAGCCTGAATCAGGCGGGGAATATAATATAATCCTTGAAAATGTTGTGGATTTAAAATTCGAATTCAGGCAGGGAAATACCTGGACAAATAACTGGGATTCGAGGGAAAATAAAAAATTCCCCAAAATTATAAAAACTACATTGACGGTAAAAAATTACAACAAAACAGAAGAAATATATGTAATTATATCTAAGGTTAATATCAATCAATAATAAAAATTTTATAATTTTAATATATTTTAAAAAATTACATAAATCTTAATGCATATTATTAAAAATTTTAAGAATAATTATACAAAGAGAAAGGCTATCCTCCTTGAAAAAGGCCTGTTCAGATATATGGCCGGTTCAGGAGGATATATTCTGATTGTAGTGCTTATGATTATTACTCTTCTTATTACCATGTCCACTGAGTTTTTAATGGTTGCCCAGACAAATATTAACTATATCAGTAAATTCAGTGAAAAACTCAAAGCCAGTATGATTGCGGAAGCAGGGATAAACCTGTCAACTTTTATATTAAAAGCAGATGAGATGGGTCTGGGCCAGTCAATATTAACCGGTAAATCCGTCAGTAAAGATATTGACTGTTATTATGATATATGGGCTATCGATTTTCCCGAATTTCCCCTGGAGGACGGGACATTAAAAATAAAAATAGATGACCAAAATTCAAAGATCAACCTGAGTGTACTTGCAAATGAATTCGTTGATGAAACACCATATTATGGGATTACTCAAAGATTCTTTCTTAATATGGAACTTCCTATGGATTTCGCGGATTCTATTAAAGACTGGGTTGATATCGATGATTCAAGATCATCTTACGGAGCTGAATCGTCTGATTATTACCTGAATCTTGAGAATCCGTACAAAGCCAAGAATGCTGCCATGGACAGTATTGATGAATTATTGATGATAAAAGACATGACCCCTGAAATATACTATGGACTTGAAAAGACTTCTTTACAACCCTATGAAAATCTGGTTAACGATAATAAAGGCTCTACTGAAATCGACATGAGTATGTTTAAAGATCTTACCCAGGGAAATATTTTTGAGAAGTTGAAAGAAGAGAAAGAAACGGTAGAATTTGATATCGGCAAGGAAAAAAGCAAAAAATTATCCGATTATTTCAGAGTTAACGGGGATAGAGAAAATTTCATCAGTGATCTTAATAAAATTAATATAAATACAGCTTCATACAGAGTTTTATCCGCATTGACAGAAAATATAACTGATGATATAGTTACTGAAATAATCAGGCGAAGGCTGCAAAAACCTTATAAAAATGTTGATGAAATAAGTGATTTAATCGAAGATGATAACGTAAGGAAAAATCTGCTCTCGGTAAAATCTTATATATTCAAAATATCATCAATCGGAACGATAAATAAAACAAGCGTAAAGATAACAGCTATCTACTATAGGGACAGAAAAAAATTTTTATATTGGGGCGAAAACTAATAAAACGGGAAAACCGTAACATTCGGAGCATACACATTGTTTGAGAACTTAGCAGCTATAGACATAGGGTCATCCTCGATCAAGGTCGTGACCGTAAAAACAGGGTTAAAAAATTTCCAGGTAAAGAATTTCATCTATGAGGACATTGATTCCGGGGACGGGGATAAACATGAAATTATAATAAAAGTGTTAAATAAAATAATAAATGAAAATGAGCTGAAAAAATACAAGATTCTAACAAGTTTTCCTATGCAAAGGACAATCATAAGAAATCTTAAATTCCCGTTCAGCGATAAAGATAAAATTGCAGAAGTAATACCGTTCGAAGCGGAAGACATTTTACCATTTAATCTTGAAGACGTTATCCTGGACTTTCAGCTAATAAAGAATATTAATTCTGAATCGAATAATGTTCTGCTGGCAGTTGCTCCCAAACAGGAAATAAAACAGAGATTATCCCTATTAAAAGAACTTGGCTTCAGTCCTGCAACTATGGGTCTTGAAGCTCAGGCTATTTTCGAATGTTACAGGTATTTTAACAAGATAAAAGATGAAAGTATTTTACAACTCGATATTGGAAATGAAAAAACCATTTTAAATATAATCAGCAACAATAATCTCCTTTTCACAAGGTCAATACCTCTTGGAACAAATTCCATATATGATGCGATATCAAAAGGATTTAAAATATCGCACGATGATATTGTTAAACTTTTTGAAGATTTCAACTTTGATCTGAACTCTTATGATAATAATTTACAAAAGGATTTCCCCAAACGGCTTAATATTAATAAAAAGACCTTAAAAAACATTTATGATAAATCAATTGATAAAGTTTACGAACTGATTGAACAGATCGACCTGACCCGTAAAGCTTCTTTAAAGGACTACCCGGATATATCCTTTAATCGAATTATAATTTCGGGCGGTGGATCGAACATCAACGGAATTGGGTCAGCTATATCCAAAGAAATGGACTTACCCGTGGTTTCCCTCCCGTTTCTGGAAGAATATACCGAATTGAAAATTAAAAGCCAGTTCCCTCTTGCTTTCGGCATCCTTTTATCATATATGAATAACAAGTACTCATCAATATCATTCCTGAAAGATGAATTTCTTCCCGAACAATCCAGTCTGTCAATAAAACAATATTACCTGTCAGCCGTATTTATTATACTGACAACAATAGTCCTGCTAATCAATCTTATTACTACCTCTTTTATTAAATCCGAGTCTGAGGAAAAACACAAAGAAATCCTATACGAGCAGTTTAAAAAATACTTTCATGCAAAGCAAGTCAGCGGTGATCCTGTTAAAGAAGCAGCTATCTTATTAAAAGAAGAAAAAAAGGAATTTGAAAACATTGATTCCCTGGTTCATTTAAACGAAAAAATCATAGATTCTTTAAAAGATATTC
Source organism: uncultured Leptospirales bacterium (assembly GCA_964631555.1). GTDB lineage: Bacteria > Spirochaetota > UBA4802 > UBA4802 > JAFGDQ01 > CAZVYR01. Next base: position 981 of record CAZVYR010000157.1, on the reverse strand, counting down.
TGTCTTTCTTTCCTAAAGATGAATCTTTTGATCTTAATAACCTGGTAATAAATGAAAGTGTAATAAGACTAGACGGAGCAATTGAATCCAGTATAAAAATAGATGAATTTAAAAATAAATTAATAGGTTCCAATAAATTTGACAATGTGACTTTGAATACTAATATAAAAAAAGGAAATGAAGTCCGTTTTTCAATGACAATCAAACTCAAAGTTTCGGAAGTGGCTAAGACAAACGGTAAATAACATGAAAAGTTTTACAGACAGAGAAAAATTATTATTAAAGATACTGTTAGTTTGTGTAATATTAACATTAGTATATTATCTGATAGTTATACCTCTCATTAAACTGGCCGGAGGTTCTGATGATGAATTAAGGAAAAACAGAAATAATCTTGAAAAGCTCGAAAATATATATAGGGAATATCAAAATATAAAACAAAAAAAATCGGCATATATTACGATCTTAAACAGAAAAAATGAAAACACAACATCATTGATCGAGCAATGGGCCAATAGTACTGGTATTGCTAAAAATATCGCTTACACAAGGAGCACGCAATCAAATATACAAAATAAATATATCAGAATATCTACTGATATTAAAATAGAATCCGTCCCGATACAGCAATTCCTTAAATTTCTGTATGAAGTTGAATACTCGGATAATCTGATCAAAGTCAGTTACTTAAGAATTCACCCGGCATTAAAAGGCAGCAATACTTACGACATCAATTTGAAAATTGATAATTTCACTTCCCAATAAGGCATATTTGATATCAAGTTATAACAATGAATACAAAAGAAATAAAACCTGTAATAGTCAGCTTCTTCACAAATATAAAAAAGATATTCAGGGAGTCCAAGACCCTTCCAAATGCCTGGATGTATATCTTTCTTTCTGTGATTCTTACTTTAATATTTTTAATTCTTACTTTTCCATATAATTCTTTTATCAGAAAAGAATTACAAACAATTACCG
>CAZVYR010000156.1:0-8834 GCA_964631555.1 uncultured Leptospirales bacterium | reverse complement strand
AAAATTCAATGGCAATGCAATAATATTATTTATAATCCATATCATATTATTTAAAAAAAGTCAATTGTTAATTCTTAATGAATCATTTACTCTGTTTAAAAATAAACAAAAACAATTTATTTTAATTATAGAAATAAACGCTTTTCCAAATGTGCATTTATTGCCAGCGTAAAGATGTTGCCTTAAAAACAACCCATACCACATTGCCCGGAAGGATCCGAAGCTCTTTTGCTGCGTGCCTGGTTATATCACATTTTAAAAGAATGTTCGCTATATTGATTTCAAGGCTGACATTGCCGATTTTATTGCTTGTTTTCATATTGATGACCCGGCCTTGTAATTTATTTTGCGCTGAAATATCTTGCGGAAATCTCATAGAAATCATTATATCGGAAGGCCCAAGAATGGCAATAGAATTTACCGCCGGAGGGATAGTCGCATAAATACTTTGATTATCTTCCAGTTTTTTTTCCCATAGATCATCGCACTTATAATGCCATGGCCCATCAATCAGATTCTCGTCCCCGGCACCTGCAAAACGGCCTTCATATATTCTCAATATATTATCAGTTACACTATTGAGCCATACACTATCATGACTGGATATTATCATAGAAGTATTATACTCTTTTCTGAAAAAATCTATCGCCTTTTTTATCAAAGACACACTTTCCATATCCACACTAACAGTAGGTTCATCCAGGATCAAAACCTCGGGTTTTAATATCAGCCTTGACGCAAGAGCAACACGCTGAGATTCGCCTCCCGAAAGCTCATTCCATCTCCTGTGCGCAAAAATCTTACCCTGCAACCCGACCCAGTTTAAAGCATCAAATACCCTTGGTTTTAAATTTTCAGTATCTCCCCTTATTTTTAACCCGTATGCTATATTTTCAAATACACTTTTCTTTAAAAGATAAGCATCCTGTAATAGCATTGTTACCCTATTCCTGATTCCGGGCTCATTACTGTTTGTTTCCCTGCCTTTATATTTTATTGAGCCGTGAACAGGATGTTCGAGGAAAGCAAGAATTTTTAAAAATGTACTTTTGCCGCTGCCGTTTGGTCCAGTAAAACCTGTTGAAGTATTTTCTGGTATCCTGAAATTTGATATTTCAAGGCTGAAATTATTATTATACTCAAATTTCAAACCTTCGATCTCATATAAATAAATATCCCCCATTAAATTAAGCCCTTCTTTTCAGAAAAATCAATATCCAGTTAACCATAAATGCAATAAAAAGTAAAACAAGTCCAAGCGCGATTCCCATGGAAAATTCGCCTTTTCCTGTCTCAAGAGCAATAGTTGTTGTAATAGTCCGCGTATGCCATTTAATATTGCCGCCTATCATCATTGATACACCAACTTCCGAAACAGCTCTGCCGTAAGCAGTTACAGCAGCTGTAAGTACAGCATACCTTGCTTCAATTAAGCTTGCGATCGCAACCTGCCTGTTATTTGCTCCCAGTGTTTTCAGAGTATAGCTCAACCGCCTGTCAAGACTTTCAATTGCACTAGCTGTCAGGGATATCACTATCGGTAATACGAGTATTGTCTGGGCTATTACAATACCGGGAATAGTAAAAAGAAGTCCAAGCTCTCCAAGCGGCCCTCTCCTGGATATAAACGCGTAAACTAAAAGACCCACAACAACTGTCGGAAGTGCTAAAAGCGTATCAACGCTAGCTCTGAATTGCTTTTTACCCGGGAAATCCTTATAACCCAGAAAAAAACCTACCGGCAGACCGACTAATAAACTTAAAAAGATAGAAGATGTGGAAGCCCTTAAAGTAACAAAAATGGCCGAATATGTTTCCTGGTCACCTCCAACCAGGAGTTTTAGAGCTTTGACAAAACCATCCAGAATATAATCCATTTATCTCTTTAATCACAATTCATAATAAAAATTCTGTTTTTCTTTCTTCAATAATAATCGGTGTAGTATTATCAAAAGGTTAAATATCTAAATATTCTTACAAAAATAAATAAATTTTTACTTAAAAACATGATAAGTCAATTCAAAAAATATAACAAGTAAAAGGATATATAATACCAGGATAATCGTTATAAATTATGATATATATCATCTGTAAAATATTAAATACAGTAAATTTATATTGATTCTAATTAAACAAATGGGCGGGAATTACTACCGGTAACCAGTATAAAAAAATAGCCAACCTGGGGTAGGTTGGCCTCTTTGAAATAAAGAAGTATGTTCATCGTTAATCTAAGGGAGGTATAAACACACCAGAATAAAATACAAAAAAACAAAGAATTAGTCAAGACCGGATGTGTTTTTTTTTATAATTATAGTATTAAAAATAATAGTAATAAACAGCCCACTCTCAATAAATAAATTGTTTTATTTATCCCTGTTCTCAAGGAAACGCTGCGCAACAGCCGGAAATAAGTCCAGAAGCATCTCATCTTTTTTACTCTTCACCAATCCCTCCGGTGCAGTAGTATGCTTCCATTCCGAAGTATCAAAACGTTTTTCTTCTTTTGAGCCAGTGATCTTCTCCCTGAATTCAGGCGAGATTGGGACAGGTGTTTCCCCATATTCCCCTTTCACAAGATTGATATACTGTGTCGTATTTGTAGTATAATCCTCCTTACCCTTGCTCCTTAGCATTACATTCTGCACAGCCTGCACACCAACAATCTGGCTTGTCGGAGTTACAAGAGGAACAAGACCTGCATTAAGCCGAACCTTAGGCACTTCCTTTAATACTTCATCGAATAAATGAGAAATCTTTAACTGCTTAAGCTGGCTTACCATATTCGAATACATCCCGCCGGGTATCTGTGCAAGCCTCACAGGCTCATTTGGCTCCGGAAGACCAAGGTCCGCCTCCAACTTATGAACCGCTTTTAATGCTGAATCGAACTCCTTCTCCCTGACATGTTTAATAGACTCATCCATAAGGTCGTGCTGCTCATCTGTAAAAACGCCGTTAAAATCGCTTTTATAGTCCTTATACTCATCATACTGGAGCAGTTCATTTCTTATCTTTATCAGGGCTGTTCTTATTTTTGCAAATTTATCTTCATTAAGGCCAGTATCTATATCAAGCTTCTTTGCATACTCATTGATTATCTCAGCAGCCGGATGTGAAGGCCCGCCGGAGAAAGGATATGAAACCACATCCAGCAGATCCACTCCAGCGATCATACCTGCTACATGACTGGTAACAGCGTATCCCGGGGTACAGTGTGAATGCAAACCAACCGGAACACTAACCTTTTGTTTAAGAGCATCAATCAAATTAAATGCCATTTCCGGATGGATAAGACCGGCCATGTCCTTAATAGTAATTATATCCGCTCCCATTTTTTCGAGTTCAATCGCCTTCTTAACAAAATATTCAACATTAAAAACAGGCCGTGGGATATTCCCAAGTATTTTAAAAGTCTCATCATCTTTAAGCAATGAATAATCCGGATCAGTTGTATAACAAATTGAACAGTCGGCTTTGCCTCCTGCTTCTTTAATAGCTTTTATAGTAACTTTAAGATTACCAAGATCATTAAGTGCATCAAAGACACGCATTATGGTAATGCCGGATTCGACAGCCAGTTTTATGAAATCAAAAACAACCTCATCCGGATAAGGATTGTATCCAAAAAGGTTGATACCTCTTGCAAGTGCACTCAGATTAATCTTTCCGCCGGCTATTGCAGCGACTTTTTCAAGTCTCTCCCATGGATCCTGATTTAGAAATCGCATGGCGGAATCAAGTGTTGCACCACCCCATACTTCAAGCGCGTCATATCCGACTTCCATATACATAGGGAGCACACTTAAGATTTGCTCAGTTGTCATTCTCGTTGCAAAATATGACTGATGACCGTCTCTTAAATCCAAATTTTTTATTTTAATTTTTCTTTTACTCATATTATATTCTCATTGAAAAAATATTTTAATTCACAATAAAGAAACATGAAAATTCTTTATTGTTACAGAATTGTACTTTACACGTATAAATTATAAGCTTACTTATTTTATTATTGATTTTGTCAATCGAATTTTTACTCTGTATTTTATAAATACAATTATAAATGAGCTTGCTTTTTAATATTTTTTTCTAAAATATAATAAAAAGTATGAAATTCGATTTAATTCGTCACTTTTATATACATTCTTTTTTATAATATAAACGAACGTCTTCTGAAAACAATGTCTTCTTTACTAAACTAAAGTCTATGACCAAGGAGATCAATATGGCATATATACTTTCGATTGACCAGGGCACAACCGGTAACCGTGCAATCATTTATGACAATAATGGAAACACTATAACACACGCCTATAAAGAATTCACACAATACTTCCCAAAACCCGGCTGGGTAGAGCATGATCCTGAAGAAATCTGGAAGGGAGTGACTGATGTAATACAAAAAGTTCTCTCTAAAGTTCATTCTAATTCGATCGATTCTATTGGAATAACCAACCAGAGGGAGACTACTCTTATATGGAATAAAAATACAGGCAAACCTGTTTATAATGCTATTGTATGGCAGTGCCGCAGAACGTCGGCAAGATGCGATGAACTAAAAAACGATAAAAATATTACTAATCTAATAAGAAAAAAAACCGGCCTGCCTATAGACGCATACTTTTCCGCCTCAAAAATCGAATGGATATTAAAGAATGTTCCCGGAACCATGAAAAAAGCTAAAAATGGTGAGCTGCTATTTGGTACTACTGATTCATGGCTTCTATGGAACCTCACAGGAGGAAAGGTCCATGCAACTGACTATACAAATGCCGCAAGAACAATGCTCTTTAATATTGATAAACTTGACTGGGATGACGATATATTAAAAATATTTGATATTCCGAAATCAATTCTCCCGGAGATTAAAACTTCATCAGGCATATTCGGCTACACATTAAAAATACGGAATCTTAATAAAGAAATCCCGATCTCAGGCATTGCAGGGGATCAACAGGCCGCCCTTTTTGGTCAAACTTGTTTTGAACCGGGTACAATAAAAAATACATACGGCACAGGGAGCTTTGTACTTCTAAACACAGGAACAAAAAGAATAATATCAAAATACGGACTCATTACAACCCTGGGATGTAATGAACAAGGTAAGCCTTCGTATGTTCTTGAAGGTCCAATCTTTATTGCAGGTGCAGCTATACAGTGGCTCAGAGATCAGTTAAAAATAATCAAATCTGCTAAAGACGCGGAGGAAATGGCTCTATCCGTTAGACATAACGATGGTGTATATTTCGTACCTGCTTTTGTTGGTCTCGGTGCGCCATACTGGGATCAGAATGCCAGGGGAACATTAACAGGAATAACCCGCGGTACAACTTCCAACCACCTGGTAAGAGCTGCCATTGAAGCAATGTGCTATCAAACAAAGGATGTTATTCTTGCTATGCAGAATGATTCAGGGCTTACTATCAGGGATATAAAAGTCGATGGTGGTGCCGTAGAAAATAACTTCCTGTGCCAGTTCCAGTCCGACATACTGGGCTTCAATGTAATCCGTCCCAAAGTAATAGAAACAACATCTCTCGGAGCAGCATACCTGGCAGGTCTTGCAACAGGACTCTGGAAAAACGCAAACGAAATCAGGAAGTGCTGGACTAAAGATAAAATATTCAAACCTAAAATAAAAACTCATGATGCAGATGAACTGTATAAAGGCTGGCTTAGTGCTGTCAAAAGGACATTACTATAAATATTAAATAATGCCTTTTACCTCCGTTCCGGAACCGCTTCCCCTCCGTTTCAAATACCTATTTATTATTATCCGCCTGCTCCTTAACATACTTCCTGTATTCTTTCAACAAAACATAAGAATATTCTCTGCGTACCCTGTCAGAGGAAGGGATATAGTTCTTTCCGGCTTCAAGTCTTTTAATTATCTCTTTGGCAGTATCTTCATTTGCCTGTCTGCCTTCAGAGTAAAGCTCAACCATTATCCCGTCCAGACCGGCAACACGGACCTGTGTATCATCAGGAAAGTTCAGCATGCGCCAGCCACCCGGCGGCGTGGGAAGAACTGCTCATCCCCCCCCATGTCATCCCTTTTCATCATGCTGGTGGATTTCCACATCATTTTGCTGAATATCTCTATCATTATCCGACATATATTTTCTCCTTAATTGCTGACAGAAACAGCTTTTTGGCATTCAGATTTTTCAGGCAAAGAATTTCTTTCTAAAATATAAAGCCACATTTACAAGTCCGATAAGCGCAGGCACTTCTACAAGAGGACCTATGACCGCTGCAAAAGCCGCTCCCGAGTTTATCCCGAATACAGCTACCGCAACTGCGATCGCAAGCTCAAAATTATTGCTTGCAGCTGTAAACGATAACGTTGCTGATTTCGCGTAATCCGCTCCGGCCTTTTTACTGAACCAGAAGCTAACAAGAAACATTACAACAAAATAAATAAGCAGCGGAATCGCAATGCGAACCACATCCAAAGGTATCCTGACTATATATTCTCCTTTTAGACTGAACATTACGATAATAGTAAAAAGAAGAGCTATCAGGGTTACCGGGCTGATCTTTGGAATAAACTTTGTATGATACCAGTCTTTATTTTTAATTTTTATCATAACAAATCTTGTTATTATTCCTGCGATAAAAGGTATGCCGAGATAAATAAAAACACTCTTCGCAATCTGGCCGATAGTTATATTCACCACGCTTCCTGACAAACCGAACAAAAGTGGCAGCTTGGTAATAAATATCCATGCGTAAACGCTGTAAAACAGCACCTGAAATATACTGTTAAAAGCTACTAACCCTGCCGCATATTCGGAATCGCCTTTAGCCAGTTCATTCCAGACAATTACCATTGCGATACACCGGGCAAGTCCTATCATTATAAGACCGGTCATATATTCAGGATAGTTATGCAAAAACAGAATTGCCAGAAAAAACATCAGTATAGGGCCGACGATCCAGTTCTGTACAAGGGAGAGCAGTAATATTTTCCTGTTCCTGAATACATCACCCAGCTCTTCATATTTCACTTTGGCTAATGGCGGATACATCATAAGTATAAGACCAACGGCTATCGGTATATTCGTTGTTCCTGCCTGAAACCTGTTCCAGAAGTCAACAATAGCTGGGAAAAAATATCCTGCACCGACCCCTGCTGCCATAGCAATGAAAATCCAGAGTGTCAAAAAGCGGTCAATAAACGAAAGCCTTCTAACGACTTTTTCAGTCATTATTTACCTCCTATTGATGCAGTAAATTTAATAGCTTCTCGCTATAAACTTTCTCTCAATTTAAAAAACTATTGTCTTATAGATTTCCAACCTCTTCCTTCGTCTCATCATCTTCAACCACATGATCCCGGATCAGCACGAAGCTTACCAGTAATGTGCCCACCAAAGCCAAACCATAGTATATGAATAGCTTCTCAAGACCGAACCTCGCAATAAATTTTCCGCCCATTGCTGTACCAATCCCGCCGCCGCCCATAAAGAAGAAGGCCACCAGCGACATAGCTGCTCCGCGTGCTTTTAACGCAAATTCGGTTGCTCTTGTAAGCAGGGTAGAATGAGTCAAAATAAATCCAAGTCCCAGTAAGGCCACTCCTGCTATCATAAATCCAAGATTTTCCCCGAAATAGAATATAACAATATCCGCTGCAGCCGCCGACATTAAACCATTACTCAAAATCCTGCGCGCACCAAATCTTTGAGCCAGTTTCCCGCTGATCCGTCCCCCAATGACGGTCATCAATCCGAAAGCAGTCATTATCAGCCCGATATACAAATAGTTAAACTGATATATCTTGGATATATAAGAACCAATATACGAAAAGCTTCCGATAATGAACATGCCTTCCAGCAAAATCAGCAAATAAGTGAAAAGGCTCCTTGCGCTTCCGAGCAGTTTCAGATAAGGTATAATAATAAGACTATCCGGATATTTTTCCGATGGAAGTGATTTATAATTTCGAAGGAGCAAGATCACAGGGATTATCGATAAAATCGCATAGATTGCGAATACACCGCGCCAGTTAAACAAGAAGGCAATTGCTCCGCCTATAGCCATGCTTAAACCCTGACCGAGAAAAGAAATCCCCATAAAAGTCCCAATAGCGCTCTGCCGCTCCTGAATCGGAAAAATATCCCCGATCAAAGCAAGAGAGATCGGCATAACTGAAGCAGCAAAAACGCCGGTTAATGCCCGGAATATTGCCAGATTGGTCAAACTGCTTCCAAGGGCACACAATCCAGTGGCAATGGTAAACATAATCAACGAAAAAGTAATCACCTGCTTTTTACCATATCTGTCTGCCAGCGGCCCGAAGATGATCTGAAAGATTCCAAAAGGAATCATATAAGCAGCAATCAACAAACCTGCTCTGGCAATATCGATCTGCAGATTACGACCGATTGCCGGCAAAATTGGTGAGACAACCCAGTTATCCGCCATAACGATAAACCCGGCAAGACCCAATAATACAATTATCTTGTTTTTATTCATATTTTTAATATTTATTAGAGTTGTTGCATTTCTCCTGAAATACGAGTTTTGCAACAAGTCTGTTATTTAAAATACTCCTTAATCTCTTCAACTGACGGCACCTTCCCCGATACTTTAACTTCACCGTCGACAACCAAAGCCGGAGTCATCATAACCCCGTAATCCGCGAACTTATTAATATCCTTTACTTTTGTAAGCTCATATTCCAGGCCAAGCTCATCTGCGGCCTCTCTTGATAACTCTTCAAGCTTGATGCACTTGGCACAGCCTGCTCCCAAAACTTCTATTTTTTTCATTATTCTTTCTCCAGTTAATAGTAATTTGTTAATTATTCTTTATTGTTAAATTCAAGA
>CAZVYR010000155.1:0-8849 GCA_964631555.1 uncultured Leptospirales bacterium | reverse complement strand
ATGCCTGAAAAGATGATTATGAATACGCGCTTATAATTGTTTTTTATCATTTTAATTCTCTCATAACAATTGTATTCGTGCGTTGATAATAAATTCTAACCAGTTGCTGCTGAAATTGTAAATCATTTTTTGGGGATACGCGGCATAAGGGTTACGCTGTATTACATATTGACGTCCGCATTGTGTCACAACGCTGTACAGGTCGCCGGTGCCGGTTTTCAGGGCGCCGGATGTTTCTTCAGGTCATTATGGTATTTCTGATAGAATCGACATGGTAATATTTGTCAGTCGATCTGTATCTGAACACTGGACCACAGTTTCTGCAGATTCCTTAAGGATTTCTGCTGCCAGGAAATCTCATTGTTGCCAATTATTTTAACCTGTACTTTTTCGGATTTCCTGGCATTAATTATAAATTTACTTATTGTGTTAATCCCGGAACTGTTTAAAAACTGTAAATTCCTGAAATCCAGTACAAGCATTGCCGATGCATTGTTATAAACCGTTTGCAGCATATCGCTTAAATTTTGATAGTCCGCAGAATCCCTTAAACGCAGGGTACCCTCAAATTCAATTGCATTCTTTTCATTATTATAATGAACGTGATAATCTTCGCCTTTTAATTCCATGTGCTACTCCTCCTGATATTTCAGTTTTGCCTGTACAGTTACTTTAATTATTTTGTCTTGTTTTTTTTCAAATTTAAACCCGAGTTCTATATCATAATCGTTAATCAACGTTAAATATCCCAGGCCTGAACCACTTTTTCCTGTCTCAACATTTTCTTCAAGTTTTTTAATGTATAACTCCCTGGGATTGCTTGCAAATATTTCTTTGCAGATTTCTATGAACTCCTGCGCTGTATTATCAGCGATATAATTGGAAATATAAAAGAAAAGGGTTTTTTCCTCAAGGATTAACTTAATAGTTACGTTTTTTTTTAGAGTGTTAGAGTATTTGGCTGTATTTTCAATTAATTCATTTATTACAAATGATAAGATGTTCTCGGCCTCATTGCGGCTCATAGTTGAAAGGGCCTTTTCTTTATAGGGGAAATAATATGAGTAATATTTAGCCAGGTAATCTGCGGTAAGACTTACTCTTCTCCAGTTGTTCGACATGTCATCCGCATTGAGCATCAAGGCGGAATTACTGAGCGCGTTTTTTAAGGCCTGTTCTTTAAAATTTCCGAAAACTGTTACAGCATCCATGATTTATACCTCGATATTACATGCTTACTTTTGTTTAATAACCACTAACGATATATCGTCGTAGATCTTTGCTTTACCTATATAATTTCTGTGTGTATGAGTGATTTTATCCAGTATGGATTTGGCAGGCAGGGTATGATGTTGTTTTATCAATCCGCATAATCTATCAATGCCGAACTCCTCTTTCTGTTCATTGATCGCTTCAGTAACTCCGTCCGTATAAAAGACCACTACTTCACCTCTTTCCAGGGAAAACCTGGCCTCTTTGATGAATTTATTGATGTCAGGTTCAATGCCGACAAAAATCCCAAGGTCATTTGTATCCATTACTTTAATAGTGCCGTCATTTCTGCATACTATAACATATTCATGCTGGCCTACAAGGGTATAATTGTTATTTTTATAATCAAGTAACGAGAGTGTCATACTTTTATCTTCAGTGATGCGGAGAATATTGCTGTAGAGCACATTGTTAACCATGGACAGTATTTTTTTCATATCGGTTTCGCCGGTGTGCACCATTGTCTTGATGGCTGTCTGGGCCATAAGCATAATAACGCCCGCAGGCAGGCCGTGGCCGGTTACGTCCCCGATGCCGAACTTGACTGATCCGTTGCTTTTTATAAAATCATAATAGTCGCCGCCGACCTCGTCCGCCGGATCCATGACGCACGCTATATCAAGATCGGGAACTGCGCTTAATTCTTTTTCACCGGGTAGAACCATTAGCTGCAGCCTCCGCGCTACATCAAGTTCGGCGTTTAACCTTAAGTTTTCATCTTTTAGTTTTTCATTGAGGTTCGATATTTCGGTCAGGGCCCGTTCTAATTTTTCCGTTCTCTCTTTCACCATATCTTCGAGGTGTTCGGTATAGGATTTTATTTCTTTGCTAATCTGTGTAAACGCATGACCCAGTTCGCCGATCTCGTCTTTTGAGTCTATCTCAACTTCTATATCGTATTCTTTCCTGGATATTTTTTCAGCGGCTGACGCGAGTTTGCCTATGCTTCTGGTGATCCGGCCGGAGATTAAAAAGGTCAGCAGTATTACTCCTATTACAAGGAGACCTACAACGGACAACGAGAGTATGATCGCGCGATTATTCTGTCCGTTAATAGCTTTGTGTGTCTCGAAAAGAGTGGCCAGTATTTCCTTCTCCGGTACGCTGATAATTATTTTCCATGGGTCTTTATTATATTTTATGTCGTTAATGGGATCCAGTGTGGAGAATACTACTATATGTTCTTCACCGTCGTCAAAGGTTGTATTTAAGTAACCCCGGGTACCGGACATTATTTGAGGGTATATTCCCTGAACGCCTTTGTCCGCGGAGGTCGAAAGATCATTGAATATATATTTTACGCCTCCGCGTTCAATCTCTTTGCTTGTTACTTTTAGTCTGTCAGATGCTTTTCCCGGCATGGCGATAATCTCGCCTTTCCCGTTAATAAGAACGGCAAAGCCTGTTTCGGCTACATGAATTCCCAGGATGTTGTCCACGATTTTGACCAGGGATACATCGGCGGCTGTCACTCCGGCAAATTTATTCTGCTGCTTGTTCCATAGCGGATAAAAAAGGGTGATTATTTTACCCTGGCCTGCCGCGTCCTCGTAAGGCGGGTCAAAGGTGACCGGGGTGCCGACAGTTTCATATATCTGTTTCTGAAAGTTTTTATCCTTATAAAATTTTTCCCAATACTGCACATTATCAGGGAAGAATTCCCTCCAGAATAACAGATTGACGTGATCGCCAAGATATTCGGCAAGATTAATATTCGGAAAGGCACGGGTTACAGGGCTTTTTTTATCCCCCACAAAATAAACGAATGTATTGTTTTCATTGCTTTCAAAAACAGGCCCTATTATGAGATTCAGCAGGGACGATACCCGCAGGAGGTCCTGCGCACGTTTCTGCCCTGCCAGGGCAGGAGGGATGAGGACATTCACCTCTTCCTTTTTGGGATTGGTGAGCGCTTGATTATAGGTTACCAGCTTATTCCTGAATAAGTTGAGTGAGTAGATGGAGTTAAGGCCGGCCAGATCATTGTAATTGTCGATTATTTTCTGGGCTGCCTTGCCAAGGACGGTAATACTGCTGACGGCATTTTTAAACTGCAGGCTGGTAAGCCGCGCTTTATCATTGGCTAGGTTAATTAAAAATTCACGGTTGGATTCCTTTAAGCTTTTTGCGTTTTGTTCCAGGGAGAAATTGGTTATTGAATAAAAGTTAATTATAAAAAAAGTAACCAGCAGTGCGGTGGAGAGCAATACTACGGAAAGCACAAAGATGAGGAGCTTTGCTTTAAAGTTAATTCTCATTTTACGACTCCTGGTTGATTTTTGCCGTTCAGGGATTTTCTAAGCCGGCTTCGGGCAGTTTATTTTCTTTTTACACCGGACGCGGCTGCCACTGTCCAGATGGTGTAGCCCAGCGGATTCTTTATGGTTTCTATGTGATCGTCGTAGCCTTTAAGCAGTTGCTCGTAGTCTTCATGGCTGATATTCAGTTGTTTGCCTATGGAATCTGCGGAGAAACAGCGCCAGTTGCTGATCATATTTACAAAGTCTTCCCTGTCGGAATTATTGGTATCTACATGGATATAGTCGATTTTGATATCCCTTAATTTAAGCTGTACAAGGATTGAATACAGTTTTTTACCGTTGTAAAGATCCATGCCCATTTGCTTGCCGTAGATACCTGCTTTGTCGTATACACGGCGAATGCTGTCTTCATTAGGGTATCCTACTATCAAATCATAGTCTTCGCCGATTATGTAGATAGTGCCTCCGGGCTTGGTAATGCGGTAAAGTTCTTTCAGGATCTCTTCGGGTTTGGAGAATATCTGGATACTGAGGCGGCAGATGACAAAATCAAAGAGCTCATCGTCCAGCATCAGGGCGGTCGCGTCGCCTAGCCTGAAATCGACGTTTGATACGTCGAACTCTTTCTGCAGTTGAACAGCGTGTTTAATGCCCGGAAGTGAGTGGTCGATCCCTACGACTATGCTGGGTTTGAACTCTTTGGCAATTAAGAGCGCAACGTCGCCGCAGCCGCAGCATATCTCCGCAACCTTCATGCCGGGTTTCAGCCCGTGTTTGGACAGTATTTCTTTTTCCAGGGGCCACAGGAGCCTGGTCTGGGTGCGCAGCAGGGGTATAAAATCATCGTCTTCAATGATGCCCTGGCTCTCGTAGAAATTGTCGTCGTGCATGATAAACTCTATCTGGTTCCACAGCCCGGAGAGCCCGGGCAGGGTTTTTACTTCCCAGGTAAGCACTTTTGTCCCGATCAGCTTTATCTTTAGCCTGGCTTCGGATTTGGCATAATTCAGGCAGTCAATCAGTACACGGATACCGGCGGAGTTGATGTAACGGAGTTTCCTGAAGTTGAGTTTCAGGGTGCCGTTTACTTTGTTATGTATTTCAGTGAAATAGTCTTTTATATTTTTCTGATCTTCCTTGCTGTATGTGCGGAAAATACCTTCAAAGTTAAGCTGCTGATCAAGGGGATCATAAGATACGGTATAGCGTTCTCCTGTTACGGTCATGAGTAAATCTCCTCCTTAGTAATGGCGGCTCTCAGGGTTATGACATTATTACTTGCGTTTACATTTAGTGCGAATTCACCGTTGTAATCATGTGCTATCAGGACAAGGCCGAAATAATCGCTGGCCGGATTTTCCGGTTTTTCCGAAGCTATTACGGAAAAATAGGTATCGTCAAGATCTTTCCGGTTAATGACTTTAACGGTTTCTTCAAGTGCCGCTCTGTTTTCAGGCGGGGATATTGTGGACAGCTCAAATACGAGAAACTGCCCGAGCGTGACAAGCTTGATTAGTATATCGGCATTTCTTTCGGCGCAACGGGTCAGGCCTTCGATAAGCTCGTATAATACGGTGGAGATCAGGTTTTCGGCTCTGTCTTTCTGTTCGAACAGAAAGGAGCTGTATTCGGCAAAATAGTTGGAGACGAGGTTATACCTTCTCCAGTCGAGCTGAAAATCGCGGACAGGCTGTTTAAGCGTAATGTGGGTAATTCCTTCCCTGGTTTCAAGCTTGTCAAAATTTCCAATATATGTCTGCGCGTTCACGGCATTCTCCTTATCTGTTTTTTTAAGCTGATGGTTGCTGCCCGAATGCTATTAGTTTTCTTTAATGGGCCTGGATTGTTCGACTCGCTTTTGCTTTTCCGTTTTTTCAGCCTGGTCGATTATTTCCAGCGCTTTATACAGGGATTTTTTAATTTCCTCGCGGTTATTTACGCTGCTTGATAAAGAGTCGAAGTTCATATCTGCTATGGAAAAACCGGATGCTGTTTTCTGTATAAGAGAGGTATGATTTATCTCTTCGTTCCTCAGGCCTGCGAGATTATATACTTCAATGGGATGGTGCACTCCCTTGACTTTTATATTGCCGACATAACTGCAGTCGAACTCATCCTGGATCAGGGTGAATGTGGCATGAGATAAATAGATTGAATCAGGCTCGGCAATGCTTTCCAGGCGGGAAGCGATGTTTACCTGGCCTCCTATGATCGTGTAATCCATTCTGTCGATGGAGCCGAAGTTGCCGACAGTGCAAAAGCCGGTATTTATGCCGATGCGTATTTGCAGTGTGTGAAAGAGACCCATTTCCTGCCAGCGCACTCTGAGCTTGCGCAGCTCATCGAGCATTTCCATAGCCATGTGGACGCAGTTTTTGGCATGGGTCACATCATCAATAAATTCGGGATCTCCGAAAAAGACCATAACAGCATCGCCGATAAATTTATCTATTGTTCCGCCCCATTTGATCGCGACCTGGGCCATTTTATTGAGATATTCGTTAAGTACGTCGGATAAGAGCTCGGATTCGATGGAATCTGTGATTTCCGAGAAGCTTACGATGTCGGAAAAAAAGACAGTCAGCTTTTTCCTTGTATGTACGAGTGCGGCTTCTTCTTTGCTGCCCAGGAGCTGGTTGTAAAGCTGGGGGGACAGGTATTTCTTCATTTTATTTTGCAGGGCGTTGAGTTTTGCGTTTTGCTCGACCAGTTCGTCTTCAAGGGCTGTGCTGTGCTCGATGGTATTTTCATTTAGAATACGAAGGTCTTCCAGTTCCTGTCTCAGTTTTTTATTTTCCGCTGATAGTTTTTGAAGCTCGGATTCCTGCATACTGTAAATTCCTTTTTGTTGATTATTCTTTTAAAAGATGCCTGATAAAATTGGCGGAATACGGTTAGCGGAACAGGTAAAAGGGTGTTTAGATTATTTAGCCGGATGTGCAGCGGTAAGTTATATATCTTATGCTTTATAAATATGCATGTCCTGCTCTGAAACCGCTTTCAGCATTGTCGAAAAATCTTCTATAGTAAATATGAATATCAGAGCACGGGTATTTAAAAGTCAATTGAATTTTCCGCGGTTGTTAAAAAAGCGCGGATGAAGAGTTTCTGGAAAGTAAAAACCGGGAACTGATGTTTCTTGTTATCCGGGATGCAGTTTTATGCTTTCCGGGCAGGCATTTGGACCGGATAGACGCATATACGAAGGTGAAACGGAGGGGATGGAAAGATAGTTCCAGGTTGAAAGTTCCAGGTTCCATGGAAAAGCTGAGTGTTTCGGTTTTAGTTCGTGTGTTGAAGTAAGATCAGTCGTCTGTGCTGCTCTTTTTAAATAACGCGATATATAAAGATTATAGCCGCTCATGTTGAGGCAGCGGGCTTTGCGTGTGTAGGCATATTTTTTGTCAGGGGACATGGATTGCCATGAACGAACTGCGTCGCTGAAGGCGCGTCGCACAGCGCGCTGCGCTTGTGTGTCGGGATTGCGCGGGATCACATACGTACGTACGCACTGGGTGCCGCGTCTTTTGTAAAAGACGACGTTGCCTATACGCCCGCTGATAGACTTTATTAGTATGTTGGGTGTTGCTGTTGCCATTTTGACCTCGTTAGTATTATTCCGGATTAGGATAATAATATTTTCTTCCCCTTCCATAATCATATACGCAATTGCCTTACAGTGTGATCGCTCTTATTGACAGGAAGAAATCTTTCAAAAGAGGTTTAAATCTTTTTTATCCCTCTACTTATATATACAATTTGACCTTACACTTTTTGGGTATTTTTGGGGTTATTTCCGGGATTTTTTGAATTTTTTTTCGGGAATTGGAATTTTTTTTGAAGATGTCTGAACCGCAGATTACTATTAGCATAGCTCATTTAGATTTATATGATTAACTATGATTCAGGTGATTGGAACATATGTGAGTTTTTAATTCAGAGATATTAGAACACTATTACTGGATTAAGGGATGGACAGGATTAATGAAAGAGAACCCATGGTTGAAGGGATTGTTGACGAAGTATCTCATTTCTGTTCGTCTGTGCTTCTTCGGCCCCCTCGCCATGCCTTGCATGGCGCAATCCACCTGAGGGGGACTTTTAGGGTATTTTAGATGATTTCGTTGTTATTTATCAGCATGGGATATTAAAAAGCATGGCAGCATAGTAGTTTGTCAACAGTTCCTGAAACCATGGGCTAGCAGGGGGCTGGTTTTTGTTACTCTATTAAAAATGATTTATTTGATATAATAAAAAGTATATTTAATATTTATTAATTTCTAATTAAAAAAATATTTGTACTTGATAAATAACTGGGGAGCAGGAGGATTGAAAAATATGGGTTTAAATTATTTATCGTAGAAATTATAGCGTATATATTAACATTTGCATTAAGGAAATCAACATGAAAGATAATATTAAACGAGATATTTGCATTTTTACAGGTTCCGGATTTAGCGCAGCCTTGTTTAATCAGAAGACTCAAAATGATTTTGTGTCTGATTTTGTTGATTTTCATTCAGTGAGTAAAAGTCTTGAGTATTTTAAGGATGAACTTAAAGAAACCGAGGATATTGAAATATTAATGTCGCATTATTTTAATTTAGCCTACGATGATAATTTAAAATGTAAATGTGAAAAATTTATAATCAGGTATGTTACTGAACTTGAAAACAGAAAAATAAAAACAGCAATTCCTTCCCGGCTTATATGAAATTTCTCATAAGGATAAGAAAGAACTATTCCTGCGGAAACAGTTACAATTGCCGATGTAATATAATCAGGTATACCAATTAACTGGCCAATTGCTGCTCCCATCACAGCTGCCTGGGGCAAGGCTAGACTAACAATTATTATACGTTTTAAAACAACATTTGTCCCGTATAAGGGTGACATTATTGACATTAATAATCCAATAATTAATGCATATGGAAATAATTGAATAATATTTGTGATGACAGTCATAATTATTTCTCCCTTTTATATAAAAATTTTCATTACAATCAAAAATTATTTATGTTCAATCCTTTTTACTTTTTTATTTTCTACTTTATAACGTATAAATTTAGAATATTTTTCTTGCTGCAAATCATAATGATGACTTACCATAAGAATTGTTTTTCCATGTTCTTTATTTAAATTAAATATATAATCTAAAATAAAATTTTCTGATTCCCTGTCCAATTGAGAAGTAGCTTCATCAAGTACTAAAACATCACTTTGGACCTGTAAAGCCCGGCTCAGAAGAACCCTTTGTTTCATACCGCCGGATAAATCCCGAAAGCTTTTATTCAAATATGAATTCAGGCCAAAAAG
>CAZVYR010000154.1:0-8871 GCA_964631555.1 uncultured Leptospirales bacterium | reverse complement strand
ATTACTATTATTATCCTGTTGGCGACTGTCTTCTTCGTCTCCTTTCCCCTCTCTTCTTTTATCATCATTTCCTTTCCGGGAATCATTCTTTTTATTCGCATTATTATTTTGATTATCTTTACTGTTTTTATCTTTATCTTGCTTTTGTTTTTCGAGTTTTCTTAACGACAATTCAAAATTATGCCTTGCTTCTTGACTATCAGGATTATAAGTAATAGCGCGTTTATAAAGTTCAGCAGCTGATGCAAAATCGCTCTGGACAAAGGCTGTATTACCGAGATTGTACGCCGCTTTGTAGAGAATATCTTTATCCGCTGTTCTGCGTAAGACACTGGTAAAAGCTGCTTCAGCGGTTTTGTAGTCCGAATTTTTAAAAGCCGCGCATCCCCTGTTGTAACGGAAGCGAACATCCTTTGGATTATTCATATCAGCTTTACGATATTCTTTCTCAGCTTCTGCAAAATGTCCTTCTCTATAAAGATCATCAGCATTCTTCGCGTAAAGGCCGGAATTACCAATTAAAAAAAATATAATAACTACTATTAATTTTTCCCAGGAAAACACAGCAGTTTTTTTATTGATGTCTTTTTTTAATAATGCTAACATTTAAAAATCCTTCAATGAGAAGCAATACAAAAGCAGCAAGTATGAAAAACATGAACCTCTCCTCATAAACCTTGATTTTACCGCTTTTTAATTCCTTTGCTTCTGTCTTCATTTTTATGCCGCTAAAATATAATAAATCAAGATCCAGGTCCCCGGCGACCGATCTTTCATAACTCCCGCCTGTTAAAGAAGCTATCTTTTCAAGGCCGCCTTCATCCAGCTTTGAAAAAACTACCCTGCCACCTTCCTTGATAAATCCTCCGGAACCGTTAGACGACGGAACCGGTCCCCCGGCAGGATCACCGATCCCGAATACAAATATCTTTACACCTTTATCTGAAGCTCTTTTGGCAGCATCAATCCCATGTCCTTCATTATCCTCTCCGTCCGTAATAAGAAGTAAAACCCTGTCAGTATTTGATTTATCATCAAAAGAAGCAACGGAAGTATCGATGGCAGCCCCTAAATCCGTTCCCTGGACAGGTATAATACCGGGATTCAGATCAGAAAGGAACATTTGCAAGGCAGCATAATCAAGGGTAAGCGGACACTGAACAAACGCAGTACCTGAAAAAGCCACAAGCCCCAGCCTGTCTCCCTGCACTACCTTGATAAAATCCTGTATCTCTCTTTTGGCCCTTTCGATCCTGCTTGGTTTGACGTCCTGTACTAGCATACTTGAAGATACATCTATTGCAATAATTATATCAACACCTTCCCGGCTTACTTCCTGATAATGACTCCCCCATCTCGGACCGGATGCCGCGATTAGAAGAAGGGCAAATGCCGAAGTCATTAAAAAAATCTTAAGATAAATTCTTTCTTTTCTTGCTTGCCCTGTAAGTTTTGTTAAAAGACCCCTGTCCGCAAAATTGTCAAGAGCTGCCTTCTTCTTTCTAAGCTCGAAAATAAATGCTATTCCTATGAACGGGAGAATCCACAAAAAATTAAGCACCCATAACCTTTCAAAACTCATGGGATTATCCTTAAAAACATCTTTAATATTAATTCTATTAATAAAATACAAACAGCAGGTATTAAAAAATACAGATACAATTCTTTAAAATGAAAAAATTCCTTAACCTTGATCTCTCTTTTCTCTGCCCTGTCAATAATATCATATATATCAGAGAGCTCCTTGCTGTCCCCTGCCCTGAAATAGCGCCCATCACCTATGTTGGCTATTTTCTGCAGCGTACTTTCGTCCAGGTCAACTGCTCTGTTTACCAAACTGGTACCGAAAAGTCCCTCTACTTCAAAGGGTGCAGGTCCCTTTCCGCCCACGCCAATTGTATATATCTTTATCCCAAAAGCCCGTACTGCTTCTGCAGCCTGTTCAGGAGTAATGTCACCTGCATTGTTTCTTCCATCAGTTAACAATATCATTATTTTTGACTTTGCATCAAGATCTTTTAAACGCTTCCCTGCGATCGCGATCGCTGATCCGATAGCTGTACTGTCGCCTGCCATACCGATCTTGAGCCTCTCAACAAGAGTAAGCAAAAGGCCCTTATCCATGGTCAGAGGAGACTGGGTAAAGGCTTCTGTTCCGAAAACTACTAATCCGATCCTGTCGTATTCTCTTTTTTTGATAAAATCCGAAACTACCTTCTTGACTGCCGTAAGTCTGGTAACACGTTGCCCGTTGAGCTTAAAATCAAGGGCCTGCATTGTGCCGGAAGTATCCAGGCAGAGAATTATATCCACGCCGGATGAACGCATATCCCTGGAAATATTATAAAGCTGGGGACGAGCTGAAGCAAGTACAAGAAGAATAAGGACCAGTCCTCTGAGAATAATAGGCAGTCTGCCTATTATATTATTACCGGAGAATCCGGCCAGCTTATGGGTCATTGAAAAAGCGAAGCTAACCGTGCCCCTTTTATATTTTATATAAATCCAAAAACCTGCCAATACTAAAAGCAGAAGCAGTGATTTATATGCAAAGGTAAAATTCATTTAATCTTCCAGGTAAACTATTTGTATTTTCCAGTTTCCGGCATGCTTTTCAGAAAAACAGATAAACAAAAATAATATATATTATGAACCTGTAATAACAGCACCGTGGTCAGCCACGCTGGGGAAAGGTGTTGTTTCCCTGATATATCTGATTGCGAGCTTAATGTCCTCTTCATTATCGGATTTTGTCGGATGTTTGTCCGCAAACTTAACAAGGTCCGCTTTCCTGAGCAAATTTATAATCTTCCTGTCCCTTTCGTCTTTAATTCTTTTTACAATCTCTTCAGTTGTTAATTCTGCTGCCGGGAAACCCCGTATTTTTTCCATATACTGCCGTAGTATTTCAGAAAATCTGAAATAATAATCTTTATGAAAGCCCTTTTCTAATAATCTCATTGAGACCAGTTTTTTAATTTCCTCCATAGCAATCACATGCGGCGGTCTTGATTCAATAATGGAATTTCTTTTATTTAATCTTTTCTTTCTCCATAAATAAATCCCAAGAAAAACAATCAGCAATAAAAGAAGGCCAGAAGCCCAAGGAAGCACCCTGCGCCATAAAGGATAAGTCGGTATAATATCAATAATGTGTTTCAACTTTGCATCAGCCTGGTTTTCCGGAAGATTAGACAAGACTTCCAGGCGGATCTTTTCTGTTCTTATGATGTTCAAATCGCCTTTGGAATCTTTAAATGAAAGACTCACCGGGCCAACATCAAAAGAATGGATATTATCTATCAAAATAGTCAATGACAAGCTGTCCATAGACATTTTTCTGTCAATAACGGTTAATCCGGCAAGCCCGTCAAAATCAGTCTCCGGATTAAAAATACTCCCTGCAGGTAAATTATACTTTAAAGTAAGCTTAACCAATTCACCGACATGCACTTTATTATTGCTTACGGATGCTGTAATTTCCGGGGAATTATTAGAATTATTTTGCCTGCTATTTACCGGATCAGTTGCATTGGAACCGTATAAAGGATATAAAAAAGCCAGCAGAATTAAACAGGTTGTGATGGGTCTGCTGATCATTGTCTTCTGCCCTTTGTTTCAAAGAGTCTCATTAGAGGTTCAACAACATCCCTGTTGGTAAACAATTCCACAAGATCAACTCCTGCTTTTTTGAAAAGTGTTGTTATTTTCTTTTTCTCATTAAACATATATTCAGCATATTTATGTCGAATTTTCTTATCGGAACTATTGATTATAACTTTATCCCCAGATTCCGGATCTATTAAGCTTATAAATCCCGCGTCCGGCAATTCTTCCTCAGCAGGATCATTAAGATGAACTACAACCAGGTCATGCTTTCTGGCAGCGAGCCTCAGAGGCTTTTCAAATCCCCGGTCAATACAATCTGATATCAGGAAAACAACCGAATGTCTTTTAACGACTTTATTAAGGTATATCAACGCGTTTTCTATATCTGTTTTTTTCTCTTCAGGTTCATAAGTAAATATCTCCTTAATAAGCCTCCATACATGAGAAGCTCCTTTCTTCGGCGGAATATATTTCTCCACCTTTGAAGTAAAAAGTAAAGCTCCGACTTTATCATTTGTTCTTATTGCCAGGAAAGCCAGCATACCGGCAACCTCGGCCAGCAGGTCCCGTTTAAATCTTGCCCTGGTTCCAAATGAATGCGAACCTGATATATCCAGCATAAGTATTACTGTCAGTTCTCTCTCTTCATGATATACTTTCACAAAAGGATGTCCATAGCGCGCGCTCACATTCCAGTCAATGGTCCTGATATCATCACCTGGATAATATTCCCTCACTTCGGCAAACTCCATTCCATGGCCTTTGAAAGCACTAACGTACTGGCCTGCAAACACGCTGTTAGCAAGATGCCTGGTCTTGAAATGCAGGGACTGTATCTTTTTCAGGATTTCCTTAGATAGCATAATATGACTTTTATTTTAATATTACTTATAAATATTTTTCAAAGTATTGCACCCGCCTCTTCCTTGTGAGCGGCAAGTTATTTTTACGGGACTTCGATCCTTTCCAGGATCATTGAAATCAGATCATCCGGGGTCTTCCCTTCAGCTTCAGCCTCATAGCTCAGGATGATCCTGTGCCTGAGTATATCCGGCGCCATATTCTTTACGTCCTGTGGTGTAACATATCCCCGCCCTGCCATGAATGCCTGCGCTTTTGATGCTTCACCGAGCCAGATAGACGCTCTTGGTGACGCGCCGTAACTAATCATTGACCCTATATCCAGGTTAAATTCTTCAGGTCTGCGGGTAGCCCCTGATATCCTGATTATATAATCAACTATTTTTTCTTCCATATGAATATTACGTATGGATTCTCTTATTCTGTCCAATTCTTCAATTTCAACCGCCCCGGTAATATTCAATATTGAAAGATCGTTGACCCTGTGCATTATCTCCTTTTCTTCTTCAGGCGTCGGATAATCTACTTTTATTTTCATCATAAACCTGTCGATCTGGGCCTCAGGCAGAGGATACGTCCCTTCCTGCTCAATCGGGTTCTGCGTAGCCAGAACCAGGAAAGGCCTTTCAAGCCGGAAAGTGGTCTCTCCGATAGTTACCTGTTTTTCCTGCATAGCTTCAAGAAGGGCACTCTGCACTTTGGCAGGGGCCCTGTTTATCTCATCAGCCAGGATAATATTATGGAATATAGGGCCTTTTCTTATTTCAAAAGTCCCGCTGTCAGGTCTGTATATCTGCGTTCCCAGAATATCAGCCGGCAACAGGTCAGGAGTGAACTGAATTCTCTGAAAGGACGTATTTATAGCCGCGGCAAGGGATTTTACAGCAGTAGTCTTTGCCAGCCCGGGCAAGCCCTCAAGCAGAATATGGCCGTCGCAAATAAGCCCAATAAGCATTTTCTCAAGAAGATTCCGCTGACCAATAACAACTTTTTCTATCTCAGTAAGAATTTTGCGGATTATTATACTCTCTTTCTCAACTTTATTGGTAATTGACTGGATGTCCATTAATGATTATCCTCCCATATTTCTTTATATGTATATATACCCTGTATAAACCGGATTTCGATTATTTTTTTTATTAAAAAATTTAAAGATCAAAAAAAATCAGATATCCGGATGAAAAATAATTCTATGTATAAAAATATTGCGGAATATTATTATATTTCTATAAATTTTCAAATTGCCTATTTTCAATTATTTAAAATGTCAAGAGAAAATCAAATGAAACTAATTGTAACATAATGGGGAGGATATAGATTGTTCATATTAAAAAATCCTGTTGAATTATTTACTGCAATTATACTTTTCCACTCCGTTTCCCCTCCATTTTAAAGTCGCATCCTATCCGCTTCAAAACCGCTTCATATTCTATCTTCCCTATATAAGTACAGTTCAAAGTTGAAAGTTCCATGGGAAAAAAATACAAATAATCCGACCTTTTAACACCCCTGAAACCTGGAACTTATTCGCTTTCCCTTCGTTTCAAAACCGATCACGGGCACAATATTGATTTAAAGATATATCATTTTATTGTTTATACTGTAAAATCAAGAATAGAAAATCAGCCAGGCTTATTGCTGACTTCATAATTTTATGGCGGGCATTTGGCACATATAGATTTGAAAAGTGTTGTGGATAAATAACGATCCCCCCTGTCCGGAAGAACCGTAACAATAGTTCCGCTTCCCAGTTCTTCTGCGTACTTCAGTGCACCGGCCATTGCGGCACCGCTGGACATACCGCAAAAAAGTCCTTCTTTAATAGTAAGCAATCTGCTCATTGAAAAGGCTTCCTCATCGCTTATCACTATTTTATTATCAATAACTGAAGGATCATAAATGCCGGGCACAATAGCTTCACTCATATTTTTCAGGCCCTGTATTGAATGTCCCAACGCGGGTTCAACTGCGACTATTTTAACATCAGGATCATGTTCACGAAGTCTTTTGGATACTCCCATGATGGTACCGGTTGTGCCGATAGCAGCCACAAAAGCCGTGATCTCTCCTGCTGTCTGCTCGAGAACCTCAACTCCGGTTGTCTCATAATGGGATTGAACATTAAACGGATTGGAATACTGATCCGGCATATAATATAACTCAGGATTCTTTTCCAGCATTTGTCTTGCTTTAATGATTGCTCCGTCTGTTCCTTTACTGCCGTCAGTAAGAACAAGTTCACTTCCAAATGCTTCAAGTATCGCTTTTCTTTCAAGAGACACGCAATCAGGCATACACAATTTCACCTTATACCCAAGCGCCGCACCGATCATAGACAGGCCAATGCCAGTGTTACCGCTGGTAGGCTCAAGAATTATTTTGTCAGGAATGAGAAGCCCGCTTTCGATTGCGTGTTTAATCATGTAATACGCGGGCCTGTCTTTTATAGAGCCGCTTGGATTTGACCCTTCAAGCTTTGCAAGTATTCGTATTTTATTGTTATTAGTAAGCGATTTTATTTCTACAAGAGGTGTATTTCCGATTGCTGCTGCTACTCCGCGATCATGCATAGTTGTACACATTTTTTATTCTGGTAAGTATATGTTAGAAATTATAAAACAACAGAAGTAGAAAAAACTAAATGAGCGGGTGACGGGAGTCGAACCCGCGACGTCCAGCTTGGGAAGCTGACATTCTACCACTGAATTACACCCGCATTTTTTAAATCCATTTCTTTTCAATCTAATATAAAATATGTCCTTATTTTTTCAAGAATTATTTATTTATAAATCTATTTTAGTAACAACTCAGATAATTCGTGGTAAAAACCGCATTTTCCTGCTACAGACGGGGATATACTACTCAGGTTTTAAGTAAATACCTATTTTATAAGGACATACACTAAAAAAATTAAACACAGGTTTTACATTTTTACAAAAGATCTAATGGCGGCAGCCAGAGATTGGTCTATTTTCAGTGTTTTCATGTAAAGCTCTTTTATCTTTTCATCATCTTTCTGGTTGTAATAAGTAATGGCAAGGTTCTTTATATAAACACGAACTTTCCCGGGATTTATCTTTGCGGCTTTTAAAAAAATATCCTCGGCTTCATCGTAAAAAGCGTTTTCAAAATATATATTCCCCAGAAATACATACGCGTCCACATATGCCGGAATATTCTCAATTGCCCTCTGAAGCGTGTCTATTGCCATGAACCTCTGGTCATTAGCTAGGTAAGATTCCGCAAGCCTGTAATACGCGGATTCATCTTTTTTAAGATCAATGATGTATTCAAATGTATTGATTGCTTTTTCATATTCCCCATTTACCTGGTAAAGATCCCCAAGATAAGAATATAATTGAAGATCCTGTGTTATTTCTGTTGCCTGTTCAATTTCAGAAATGGCTGCACTATAATCATTTAGATTAATATATACTTCAGCAAGGAAATAATATGAGCCAGTCCTGTTCGGATAAAGCTCTTTTGCCTTTTCAAAATAGTAGACTGCTTCAGGCATAGTCTCAAGGGACATATAACAGCTTCCTATCAGCAGAAGGCATTCCTCGTTGTCAGGTTTGACCTCAAGGGCCTGCTGCAGTATTTTAATGGCCTTATCATATTCTTTGATCCTGTGAAGGAGTTTTGCGAGGTTCAGATAGGAGTTAAGATAGTCCGGGGCCAGTTGGATTACTTTATTATAATATACGATCGATTCCCACGGCATCTTCAGCAGGTAGTATACATTAGCAATATTATAATAGACAAGCGCCTTGTTAACATTAAACTTAAGAGCTTTATTGTAGATATTCAAAGCGCTATTATATCTTTTTTTCTGAAATTCATAATTAGCTCTCTTAATATACACAGCTCCCATGTCTTCGGCCATTGACTGTACGGCCAGCAGCATTATGATAATCACGAATATTTTTTTCATAGCTTAAACTCTATTACCTGGGTTGCCCATACTTTAACAGGCAGATTATTCAGCTTGGCAGGTTCGAACTTCCATCTCTGGGCTGCTTCTATTACAGCGCTGCCGAATCCCCAGTGCCTGGGCTCTTTTATTATTCTCACTGATATCACATTCCCGTTCTCGTCAATCAAAAGCTTTGCAGTTACCCTGCCTTCTATTCCTTCATCCCTGGCGCGGGAAGGATACTGAGGAGGTATAAATATGCGCTTTATAGGCGGAACATCAGCCTCGCCTTCCTCGATCACGTTGCTGAATCCTGAAGCCATTATTCCTGCTCCGCTGCCCTCGCCTGAAAGCACGGAGAGATCGAGGTTAAATCTATTAAATTCCCTGTTGGCAAGCCTTTTTATTTTCGCCTTATCCCGTTTCTCAATTTCTTTGACTTCTCTTTCTTTTTCCTTTATCTTTATTGTTTCTATCTTGACTAT
>CAZVYR010000153.1:0-8879 GCA_964631555.1 uncultured Leptospirales bacterium | reverse complement strand
GTTAAGTCCGAGGGATTTTAAGTCCCTTGTGTCTACCAATTCCACCACTTGGGCTTGTTGTTCTCTTTAAGTCTCTGAGTAACTAAATTTTAAAAGAATATATTTTATTGCTTTTATTAGTTACTTCAGGATTTGTTCCCGCTCCCTGAGCGGAACCGCCCTGCGGGCGCGCCCTGCGGGCGGGATGAGTTGCTAACCAGGCAAAAAAAAATAAGGCGCCGAGCGGATTCGAACCGCTGCATAAAGGTTTTGCAGACCTCTCCCTTAGCCACTTGGGTACGGCGCCGTGCATTTCAACTGCCTCTGTATCTGGGTAAACATCTATTTATCACTACTACTTTTGTCAACAAAAAAAGCCGGTATTGGCCAACACTTATGAGGCAGTTAAGGCCTGATTTAAATCAGGCCTTAAAAAGAGAGAAACTCCGCGTCCCCCCACAGTTTTTCAAGCTGATAGTATTCCCTCAATTCCTTTGTGAAAATATGGATCACAATTTCATTATAATCAAGGGCAATCCACCCTGAATCGAGCCTGGGCTTTGAGTTGCCGGAAAAGTCTATTTCTCTGCAATATCTTTCAATTGCTTTTGCCAGTGCAGAGCAATGAATATGCGAATTTGCAGTGGCTATAACAAAATAGTTCAGGTAACTGTTTATTTCTCTTAAATCCAGAACCATGACATCGCCGGCTTTTTTTTCAACAAGAACCTTTGCGCAGTCTTTGGCTATTCCGATTATTTCCTGTTCTGATATTTCTTTTTTTAACACAGTGAACGAATCCCGCTATAAACAGATTTAATAAAATACGTCATAATTATTTTAAGAATTATTTGCTGCACTTTTAAGCTGACACCGCGTGCTAAGCAGTTTTATATAAATACAGGCTAATTTTTATTTTATTGCCTGATCATATCCATGCCAAGTATTACCAGCACATTATTGAGCTGGGTGCTGTCAACACAATGATAGATCCTGTCAACTCCGATAAGTTTCGATACCTTTCTGACAGGCCCTATATCGCCTTTACGATTGATTATCAGTGTTTTATCGAAAGTCTGGTAAGGTGAAGTGCCGAACTCTACAACGTTAAAACCTTCGCTCACGAATTTTCGCCTTACCTTTCTTGCAAGCCCGGTAATATCAGTACCGTTTAATATTTTAATTTTAACGGGCTGCTCCGGATAATCGTTCACGATCAGCTTTCTTAAAAAATCTTTCTTGTATATTTTATACGCCACTTCATCAACAGTATAAAAACCGTCTTCAGTGAAAAATCCGGGCATTATTGTACAGGTTAAATCCGACTCCTTTTTATATAAAAGACGGGCCAGCGACATGACCTCCTGATTAAGAAGGTTTGTCTTGATCCGTTTTTTAATTTCCGAAATAAATTCAGTATTGATATATCTTTCGTATTTCTTTTTATTATAATACAATGTCAGAAGGATGTCCTGTATCCTGTCATATTTTTTATATATTGAATTTTCTTCACCTGAATTAATATACTGGTTTATCTTGTTACCGTCGAAATAATTCAAACCGAAATGTATACCGGGTATCTTCAGGTCATCCAGTACGTACAATTCCACTCCTTCTATCAGGTCAACAAATCTTTCCACGTCAGGCGAATACAGAACAACATAAAAAGGAATGCTCATTTTTAAATCGCCCTGCAAAGACGCACTCAGGTTTTTAAAATCATTGATATCTACTTGATCTATCCTGGTAAAACTTTCTCCGCTGCGGCCGGTACTGATCCTGAAGTCAGGCGGAATAAAAGTTATTCCGATCTTGTTGTTCTCGGGATTCAGGCTCACAACAGCATAAAAATCATGCTTATTGTTATTATAAGCATTACTCCCGGCAATGAGTATATTGATCATCTTGCCGTTCTCAGCCAGCACTTCCACGGAATTCCTGGTTTGTTTTTTAAAATAATAAAATACGGATAAGAAAATAAACGCTGCTGCAGCAAGAGATACTATCAGGATAACCTTATTTTTCAAATCTTATATAACTCCTTATTAATAATATACTGTCCGACCTTTTCAGGCACTAAATATTTTATCGATCTGTTCTTCCTGATATTTTCTCTTATCATGGAAGAGCTTATTTCTATTACGGGGTTATCAATAAACTCAATGCGCTTTGTTAATTTTACGATTGTTTTATCGACTTCACGGAATCCCGGCCTTCTCATTACTATTGGTGCTACTTTCCTGAGTATTTCTTTATAGTCTTTCCACTTATGAACGTCGTTAAAGGCATCAATCCCGATTATTAAAAACAGCTCATCCCCGGGATAAATATCAAGGAGCTGCCTGACTGTAATTATAAAATACGATTCATCCTCCCTGTCTATCTCGAGCCTTGAAACATCAAAGGAAGGATTATTTTCTATGGCCAGGCTGACCATATTGAACCTGTCTTCTGAGGTTATATCGCCCTCAAGTTCTTTATGTACCGGATATTTTGAAGGTATGAAAAGGACCTTCCCGAGAGAGAAAGTGTCCTTTACTATCTGGGCGTTTATCAAATGCCCGTAATGGACAGGATTAAAGGTACCACCGAATAGTCCTAACTTCAATGTCTTATCTGGCCGCTCCCGTAAACAACATATTTCAGGCAGGTAAGCCCCTCTATACCCATAGCGCCCCGCGCGTGAAGCTTTTGCGTGGAAATGCCGACCTCTGCGCCAAGGCCAAACTCGCCTCCGTCGTGAAACCTTGTGGAAGAATTGACAAACACAGCTGCCGAGTCAACCTCTTTCAGAAACCGTTCGGCATTGACGTGATCGGAAGTAACAATTGCCTCTGAATGGCCTGAACTGTATTTCTCTATATGCTTCATGGCATCGTCAATATTCTCTGTTATTTTAACCGATAATATCAGGTCAAGGTATTCCTCATCCCAGTCCCGTTCCTCTGCCGGTTTAATGCGGCCGGGAAGAAGTTTGACAGTATTATCGCATCCCCTTATCTCTACGTTCTTTTCGAGCAGCGCGTTCAAAAGCGCTGCTTTTTCAGGGAAATCTTTATGTATCAGAAGAGTTTCCATAGCGTTGCATACACCCGGCCTCTGTACCTTGGCATTGACCGATATATCGATCGCCATTCCCGGGGAAGCGCTTTTGTCAATAAAAGTATGACATACACCTTTATCGTGTTTGATCACAGGAATAGCCGATTCCTTTGTAACCATTTGTATCAGGTTCTCTCCGCCCCTGGGAATAACTATATCAATATATTTATTCATCTTAAGAAGCATTGTTACAAGCTCATGGTCGGTTTTATCTATAAGGGCAACGCTTTGTTCCGGACACGAAGTCCCGGAAAGAGCTTCTTTTATAACTGAATGCAGAGCTATATTTGAATTGATCGATTCCTTTCCCCCGCGAAGTATTGCGGCATTGCCTGATTTCAGCGCGAGTGCCGCAATATCGGTTGTAACATTCGGCCTTGATTCGAATATTACAGCTATGACCCCGACAGGTACGCGCATCTGCCCTACTCTTATACCGGACGGCCTTACATTAATACGTTCAATCCTCCCGACCGGATCTTCCAGCCTGGCGATATCTTCTATTGACGCAGCTACCCCTTCAAGCCTTTCTTTGTTCAGTAAAAGCCTGTCCCGCAGGGCACTTGTAACGCCTGCTTCATCAGCAGCCTTAAGGTCTTTCGCGTTCTCTTTTATGATATAATCCGCTCTTTGCCTGATATTCTGCGCTATTTTAAGCAGTATTCCGTTTCTCTCATTGGTTGAAAGATTGGCAACGATCCTTGAAGCTTTCTTTGCAGATTCGCATATTTCAAGTATATACTGATGGAATTTATCTTCGCTCATTGTATACCTGTTGATTATTCTTTTCCCTTATCGTTCTTATCGTCATCATTCTTGCCGTCCAGGCTTTTCTTGAATTCCCTTATTCCTCCGCCGATGTCTTTTGCTATTTTAGGGATCTTACCGGCTCCGAAGACAAGAAGAACTATAAAAAAAATTATAACTAATTCCCAAATTCCCGGCATACCCATAACAAACCTCCTGATTCATCCCCGGCGCAAGCGCCTGGATCGGCGCCGGCGTCGGCATATTAGACTATATGATATGATAATACAATATAGTTGAAATCCTGTATTAAAAACTGACAGGATTATATTGATTTGTCAAATAGAAAATGCGCTAATAATTTTCCGCCAGCAACTCAGCGATCTGGATCGCATTCAAAGCAGCACCCTTCCTCAACTGGTCCCCTGATATAAAGAAATTCAACCCGTTTTCACAGGAAATATCCTCCCTGATCCTTCCGACAAAGCAGTCGTCCTGGTCTGCGGCCAAAAGAGGCATAGGATAATCAAAATTGTCAGTATTATCCACAATCTTCAAACCCGGCGCAGCACTGAAAAGCTCTCTCGCCTTATCAGGAGATACAGGCTTTTCAAATTCAACAGTAATTGCTTCCGAATGAGCCGTAAATACCGGTACTCTTACACAGGTCGAAGTTACTTTTATAGACTTATCCCCCATTATCTTCTGAGTCTCGTTAAACATCTTCATCTCTTCTTTCGTATAGCCATTCTCGGTAAAAACATCAATATGCGGGATAATGTTAAAAAGAAGCTGATGCTTGAAATGCTGAACCTTAAGCTCACGATTTTCCGTCCATGCTTTTGCCTGATCCTCAAGCTCAGCCATTGCTTTTGCGCCTGCCCCTGAAGCGGACTGGTAGCTCGAGACTACGACCCTCTTTATTTTACAATAATCATGCAGCGGCTTAAGCGCGACCACCATAATGATCGTTGTACAGTTCGGATTAGCTATAATACCTTTATGCCTGAAAGCATCATCCGGGTTAACCTCTGGCACAACAAGGGGTACGTCCTCCTCCATCCTGAACGCCGAACTATTGTCGATGACGATGCACCCGTCTTTGACCGCTGACGGAACAAACTCCTTGCTTATTGAGCCGCCTGCCGAAAACAGGGCCATATCTATGCCTTTAAAACTGTCGTGCTTCAGTTCCTGTATTTTATATGCTTTATTCTTAAAAGAAAGCTCCTTGCCTGCCGATCTTTTTGAAGCCAGTAATACAAGTTCATTTACCGGAAAATTCCTTTCTTCGAGAATGCTCAGCATAGTCTCGCCTACAGCCCCGGTCGCTCCCGCGATTGCTATATTATATTTCTTCATAAGCCCTCTTGTTTTCCATCACCTAATGCGGTTTTTAATATTTTATTATATAATGCCTGCCAGAATAAACAAACAGCACTAATGCGGCAATAGTATTTAGGGTTTTAATCTGAAAGGTATTAAAAAAGTCAAGATTTTTTCAGGATATAAATAACACATCTTGATATTACTTACTCATCTTGAGTGACTTTTTTATGTAAATATAAATTATCCTATATCTAAATACGTTTAATATTAATAAATTTCACGCCGCAAATAGTCCATCCGTGTCCTTTGCGGCTAAAGCAACCTCCGTGTTGCTTTGAAATTTATTAATATTAAACGTATTTAGATATTCAACGATAATTTCGAGAATAAAAAGTCAGTCAACTCAATATTACCTACTTTCATGCTGATATAGCAACAATCAAAAAAAATCACAGTTCCAGCATCTTCTCTATCTCCTGCACCAGGCACGAGACAGCATCCTCAGCATCTATCTTTCTTAACTTCTCTCCGCGGGAAAAAAGCAGCATTGAGCCGTTTTTGCCTCCTGCCACGCCTATATCCGCATGTGCTGCTTCGCCCGGGCCGTTTACCTCGCAGCCCATTACTGCTATTGTAAGGCTCACTCCCTTTGAACGCATAGCGTCGCTGAATCTATCGTTCAGTTCTTTTTCCGCGGTTTCGGCAAGCTCAAGAATATTCAGCGAAGGATCAGTCCTGCCGCACGTCGGGCAGGATATAAAGCGAAGCACAGGCTTTCTTTCGCCCACAGATTCGAGAATCTTCTTTGCAACAACGATCTCCTGAACAGGGTCTCCGGTCATGGAAACCCTGATCGTATCCCCGATCCCCTTTAAAAGAAGATGGCCTGTCACAACCGAGCTTTGAACAGCACAGCTTAAACCATAGCCCGCCTCAGTAAGCCCTATATGCAAAGGATAATCCCTTACGGATGCGAACATCTCATTTGCTTCGATAGTCTGAAACACATCGGATGACTTAATCGAAACAACGATATCCGTAAAATCATTATCCTCAAGTATCATTACGTGTTCAAGCGCAGACTCAACAAGAGTGCCTGCAGTAACGGATGAATACTTGTTCAGATCAACCGACCCGCTGTTCACTCCTATCCTTATCGGAACAGAACGATCCTTTGCTGCTTTCAGTACCTCTTTGACCCTGAGCGCATCACCGATATTGCCCGGGTTAAGCCTTACTTTATCAATGCCGGATTCTATAGCCTTAATTGCAATCTTATAATTGAAATGCACGTCAGCAGAAAGCGGCGTATCAATTTCTTTTCTTATCTTTTTCAGGTATTCGATCGAATCCTCGTTTCTTAATGCCAGCCTGACAAGATCAGCGCCTTCCGATTCAAGCGCCCTGATCTGCCTGATTGTGCCTTCTACGTCTTCAATAGGAACATTTGTCATGGACTGGATCGACACAGGAGCATTTCCCCCGATCTGCAGCCCCCTGACATAAATGCTTCTTGTATGCCTTCTTTTTCGCATTAAATTATTCCGCTTTACCTGAGTTTATTATGATATTCTGTTAATATTAACCTGAGCAGATTTAGTTTTGTTTCAAATAAAATCAGGAAAATCAAGTATTAATTTTAAATCCCCATAGGGGGAGGGCCGTCTCTAATGCCGCTAAACTTCACTCCCCGCAGCAATAATATCTCTTGACAAAAGTTCTCTACATTATTTATTTACATTTTAAATGATATTATTCATAAATGATATTTATTATAAATCGTATTTATTTAATCAATCGAGGCTAATAGTGAAAAAGATATATATTCTTCTTATATTTGCAATATTTCTTACCAACTGCGGGGGTGGCGGCTCAGGAAGTTCGGGAGACAGAGATTACAGGATTACTCCTGGTTCTCTTACGACGTTTGATTCGCCCGGAGGCACAGTTGATACAGAATTTTTAGTTGATTATGGTGGCGCTTCAACCGGCAATTATTCGGTTATTTTTAACCAGACTATCAATGGAACCGACTATGTAGGCATAGCAGTAAGCGATAATCCTGCTGCAGAATCTTTTAATATGAAAATATACTTCCCGGGTTCATCCATCCCCTCCGGTGCTAAAACCATAACCACAGGAGGAGATACTGTAATTAAAGTATATGACGGTTCCGGACCTTACACATCCACAGACAGCCAGACAATTAATTTAACGTTCACATCTTCCGAAGTTATTGAAACCCATGGTGATTCAGACTCCAGCAACGACACAACATATACTATATATCGAATCCAGTCAGCAGACACTATTGGTTTTGATGGAACAGGAAGCCAAATAACTGCTATGGATATCCACGCCCTTCGCGTAGGTTCAGGCTCTTAAAGCCGGTCTCTGCAAACCATCCCGGCAGATGCAATCGCAGCAGCTATATCTGCCGGCCTTCATGCTCCCGAAGTCCCAGCACAATCCGCAATAATATCAATACTCGCTGTATATCGACCTGTTGATTCCCCAGGCAGTAAAACGCACGCCTATGTTCACCTGGAAGCCCATTATGCTCGCATCCTTAAGATCATTGGAAAAGTACGTCTTGTGATAACCCACGTCCAGGAAAGCGCTGATGCTCTGTGTAAGCACGTATAGTGCTCCTGTTGTAAGAGAAAAGCATATGCCCGTATCTTTTGCGTCCTTCTTGTACTTGGATATAAGTTCGTCGTAGTCTGCTTGGATATTTGCAGTCCCGGCACCTATGCCCAGAGAGCTTTTCCAGAAAAGGGGCAGATTCTCTATATTATAAAGATACTCAACCCCGGCAGTATTCATAAAATATCTGTATTCATCATAGTGCTTCTTGCCTGTAGATGTCGTAACAGGGTCCATCTTCCTGAAATTAAAAATATTCTTAACAAAAAAATTGATCCCCGGCCCAATTTCATACAGCAATCCGAAACCGCCCCCGTACTGGTTCTCCGCGTCACCCGTCTGCGTAAACGCGCCGATACCATCAACATAAATATTGCCTATAGCGAACGCCGAACCGCAGGCAGCCAGCAAAAACACAAGAATACCTGTTACGAATATTGATCTCTTCACTTCGCTTTCTCCGTTTATAAATGAATTGATCCCGTCCGTCCGGACAGGTCTCCAGGGCTTGTCTAAGCCTTTAAGGATCAAAGCCTTTTTAAGAACTAATATATTTTTAAGGCGGACACCTTCTTTTAATACGAACGGCTTCTTTTATAACTAATTACAATATAAAAATCCATTTTTTTTAATATTTCGAAAAAAAAATTAAAAAAATCGCTTAAAAACCCCTGAAAATACTCAAAAAGTGTAAGGTGAAATTGTATATATAAGTAGAGGGGGATATTATCTTTTTCCCTTCCGTAAGGTACAGGCATGCCTGTACCCTACGGAATATTGCCTATAGCGATAAACGTAATAAAAAACAAAAACCATATAAGGTAGTTTAGAATGGCAACAGCAACAACGAACATACTAATACACTCTATCAGCGGACGAATCGGCAACGTCGTGTTTTACACAAGACCCGGCGCACGCCACGGCGTGCGAATTCAGTGCGTGCGCTCCTACGTGATCCCGCACAATCCCGATACCGAAGCCCAGCGCACTGTGCGCCGCTGCTTCGGCGATGCCGTGCGCTCATGGCAGTCCATGACACCTGACGAACAATACGCGTTCACCAGAAAAGCACGCCA
>CAZVYR010000152.1:0-8946 GCA_964631555.1 uncultured Leptospirales bacterium | reverse complement strand
CGATTAGCAAGTAGCCCCAAAACCGCCTACCAAGATGCCCCCGGTTGTCGAGTAGCCGCGCAGCAGTGTATCGAGAAACAACACCTCTCATCGACTAGCAGCAAAGCCGCGCATATCAAGATACCCCGGCGTATCGAGACAACCACGATTAGCAAGCAGCCCCAAAACCGCCTACCAAGACACCACCGGTTGTCGAGTAGCCGCGTAGCAGTACATCGTAAAGCAACACCTGTCATCAAGTAGCAGCCAAGACGTGTATCAAGATACCCCCGGCGTATCGAGACAACCACGATTAGCATGTAGCCCCAAAACCGCCTACCAAGATGCCCCCGGTTGTCGAGTAGCCGCGAAACCGTATATCGTGAAGCAACTCCTGTCATCGACTAGCAGCAAAGACGCGTATCAAAATAACCCCGGCGTATCGAGAAAACCCGCAGCAAACCTCTCCCTCACCCACTACGGACTGCCCTTTAAGCTTTCCGCGGACCGGATATAAAACTCCATACTATTGTTGCAGATAATTATGAGACATATAAGATACCGGAACATCGCGTAAAGACCGGGGAATCTCCGGTTGGTCTTATTTAACTCTCATCGCCTTTGATTATAAACCGCAGGGAATCAAGCCTCAGTCTGGCTGTGCTGATCGTATCCCTGAGGAGTTCAGTTTCCTGTCTATAATACAGGATATCTTCTTCTTTTATATTTTTATTGATCTTGCACAATTCAGTCACCCGTTCAAGCTCCCTGCCAAGCGCGGATTCCATTTCGCTTATTGCCATACTCCTTATTTCAGAGGCATCGCCCTCAGCCAGCTCACCGCATTTGCCCATCATTGCGGGAAACAATTCTTTCACAGACGGATCATTAAGAATATTCGGATCAGCTATATCTTCAAGCAGCGCCGCGCATGGATCAGGGAATTCTTTTTTACAATCCCGGAGTTCATGATTCACAACAGCCCGCACCGGTGTTGGCGGTAAAAAGCGGTCTGTGTATAATCCTTTAGGAGCAACACATTCCAGCACATATACTGCTTCAAGGAGTATTCCCCTGGTTCCGGCATCAGGCCAGACCACGGCAGCGGAATTGCCTGTTTCCGAGCTGAGCATCAATTCAAGCGCCCCTGTTACTATCGGATGATCCCGGCTTATAAATTCTATATCCTCGCGGCTTAACGCTTTCTCCCTGTCAAACGTTATTCCCAGCTCATCGGTTCTTGATACGGGAAGCGGAAAATCCGGGCTGGATAAAACCGTTACCAGTTTGTATGTTTTATCGGATATAAAATCTTCCCGTATACCGTAAAGACGAAAAATATCCAGCATCAATTCCTCAAGTTCAGTTTCCATGTCAACCGCGGTTATTTCGTTTATTATACTTTCAGATACCTCAGGACGGAATGAATTAAGCTCAAGCAGCCGGTCTCGTCCTTCTCTCATTTTTTGAGCTGTTTCAGCGCATAGCGCGCGGGATGATTCTATGATTGATTCCAGTTGTGAAAATTCTCTGCCTGACGCGAGTTCCCTGACGCGGCTGCCCAGCTTCTGGTACACGCGGTGCGCGCCCGGAACATTGTGTTCAAACGCGTTCAGGCCGTAATGATACCAGCGGGCGAGTATTTCGTACCCGCTGCCTTTCAGATAGGGGATATGAATATTGATCGTTTCTTCCTGGCCAATGCGGTCAAGCCTGCCGATGCGCTGCTCCAGCAGCTCCGGGTCGAGCGGCAGGTCAAACAAAACAAGATCATGCGAGAACTGGAAATTGCGGCCTTCGCTTCCGATTTCGGAACAAATCAGAATCCGGGCGCCGTTCTCATGAGCGAATCTTGCGGCATTCTGATCCCTCTGAAGCAGGGACAGGTTTTCGTGAAAAAGAGCGATGTCAACATTGATCAGCTTTCTCAGGGCTTCTTCTATTGCCATGACTTTTTCCATGGTACGGCAGATCAGAAGAACTTTTTTGTCCTTATGCTTTTGGATAAAAGACGCGAGCCAGGCAATCCTCGGATCTTTATTATAGTTAAATTTAAGTTTCCCGGTATCCGAAGAATCAGATTTAAATTCAGCAGCCTGGTTTTTAATATCGTCATCGCCGGCTTCCAGAGGGATTAAGCAAGCGACCCGTTCAGGGAAGCCTGTCATTACTGCCCTTGTATTTCTGAATACAGCCCTCCCTGCTCCGAACCTGTCAAGCAAGTCTTCAATTAATTTATAAGGAATATCCATATCTGCTCTATTAATATTCATGCCGGAAAAAGTGCCAGGGGACGCGGAAAATAGAATCTTTATTTCTTCCGCGTTAAGGTTTTCTTTTTCCAAAAGCCTGTTGATTATTGCGGAAATTTTAAAGTACTCATTCTCCTCTTTTTCAAAAAGATCAAAATCAAAATATCTTTCAGGGTCAAGGAGATGCAGGCGGGAAAAATGACTGCGGCGCCCGAACTGCTCAGGAGTAGCGGTCAGGAGCAGTAATCCGGCTGATACCGCGCTCAGATCCTTTGCGAGCCGGTATTCCGGACTGTCTTCAAGCAGATGATGGGCTTCGTCAATAATTACCATATCCCAGCCGGCTTCGACTGCCAGGTCTCTCCATTCCTCATCGTATGTCAAAAAATCTATACTGCTGATGCATAGCTGATCTTCCAGGAAAGGATTAGCATGAGAGTCCGAAGATTTCATTGACTCTTTTAACTCCCTGTCAAATATCCTGACTACTATGTTAAAGCGTCTTAATAATTCAACGAACCATTGATTAACCAGGGAATGGGGAACGAGTATAAGTACACGATCCATTCTTTCGCTAAGAAGAAGGCGGTGTAAGATAAGGCATGCCTCTATGGTCTTACCCAGGCCAGTCTCGTCGGATAAAAGGGCGCGCGGTACGCGCCTGGAGGCTATCTCATTAGCCACAAATAACTGATGCGGAATCAGGTTTACCCGCCCGCCTATGAACCCGCGCACACGCGACCGGAGAATCCTGTACTGAAAATCCAGAGCCCTGTACCGCAGATTAAAATCGCTGTTAGTATCGGTAAGTCCGCTCAGCAGACGTTCCTTTGGCGTGGTGAAGCTTATTGAATCCTTAAGCTCAGTCTCAGGCAGATCAATATCATCGCAGTGATAGATGAAAAGCCCGTCCTTTACGGATTTAGATTTTATCGTACGGCTCAATCCATCGCGGGACTGAATTACGTCCCCTTCATTGAACTCAACCCTTTTTAACGGGGCGGAAGAAACAGCATACAAACGGGCGCAGTCGCTCGCCGGGAAATAGATGTTTACTGTACGCTTGCTTATCTCTTTGACTGTACCCAGGCCCAGTTTCAGCTCCATCTCGCTGATCCATCGCTGTCCGATTTCGAATCTCTGCAAATGCGTGATTCCTTTTTTATATATATATTTAATCTCTAATGGTTTAATTCTCCGCCCGCCGTAGGCTGGAATACGGGCAGGGCTGTCTAATACTTTAGTATGAATACTTTAGTATTAATACTTTAGTATGAATACTAAAGTATGAGACAGCCCTGGGATACCGGGCTTTCGCACCTTGATATTGAGAAGCTGCTGAATATTATAAACTTCTTAATTTCTTTTCACATTTTTCTTTGTTGGTGTTTTATATACGAACCAATCTTCTTGGGTTATTTCATGAAAATAGTCTGCTTCATCAATTAGTACCTTGGCAGCGGTTTTCTTTATTGCGGCAATTTCTACTCTTACCCCTTCCCCTTTCAGGTGTATTACCAAATCCACAAAGTCCGAATCCCCTGACATAATGATAATAGTGTCAACCTTTGAAGCGAGTTGTGTTGCTTTGATAGAAAGCGGAATATCGGCGGATTTATGACAAGGAATAACAGTGCCATAATAGTTTTCATGTAATCTGACAGCGAACTTCGAAGATATGGACACACCTTCCCTGAAATAAAGCAGTCTTTTTAATCCTCTGTCATTTAGTAATTTCGGGATCAGCTTATCAAAATTTATCATTGCATTTTTTGTTTTAGAGAGGTCATGGATACTTCGTTCAATATTGTTCCCGTCACATAATATAGCTACCGATTGATTAATTAAAATATTTTCCATAATTGTTATTACGTCCTATAGTTTTTAGTATATTTGGAGATCCGTTCTTGTACATAAAATTATACTTTCCACTCCATATTTTCCGGGAATGTTCATAAAAGATCATTCTTTACTGTACCATTTGCGGCATTCGATTGCAGTTTTACTCCGTCTATGCAGAAATCTGTACATCCTGGCAGTCCTTGTTCTTCACATATAAGCAGAATCTGAACGAATATCGGTGTTATTTCTGCTTCTCTATGGCTTTTCGGCCTGTTATATCATTCCTGTATCGCGCATTAAAAATGCTTTGAGCGAGATATTCTTCTACAATATAGTGTACGGCATAGTGTACGGCGTATTCCAGTGTTACGGAAACAAGTTAATTCTCAAGTGACACAGGCATCATGCCGGTCAGGCTATAGTCGCAGAGTTTATAACGGGCCATAAATTATTTCTATTATACAAATAGGAATTTACGATAGTATGTCCGATAATATTTGCAATCATTATCTGTAACAAATTAAATTTTTCGACAATATCAACTGTCGAGAAATCCCCTCCGTTTCAGCTTCGTATATAAAGGCTTCCGGCCTGAACATGGATAAATCACAGCCGAATCTATGCCACGGATGACAAAAATCAGCATTGTAAGTTAAAATATAAAGTGCAGCATCAAAAATATTGGAAAGACTCCATAGGGTCTTGGAAAGATAATCTAAGCACCACCTTAAATATATCTGATCCAGGCAGCCCTAGGAAGTCATATAAACACCTACAGGAAGGTAATGAAGAATAATAATTTAATATTCTTTTCTTCTTTTAAGAAACTTGAATTTAAAAGTACATGTTTTTGTTATTCAAGTTTCTTTTTATGCTTTATCCGCCCCTGCGGGCGGGGTGGGTTGCTAATAAATCAGAACTTGATTACCCTTGGCTCTCCTCCGAAACTTGCAAAGGTCGCTGTGGCATCTTTGAGATATAAAACCTCATTATTGCCGTCATCAGCCGAATAAACCGATTTTAATTGGGGATATGCGTCCAGCATTTTCTGCCTTGCTTCAGTCCTGTCATCCTCAACAGCGATAGCTTCGATACGAACCCATGTATCACCTGTCATACTGCAGATCTCTATCCTGGGATTCTTCACAATCTGCTTCGCAACATTCTTAACCTTTCCGGTTTGAATATAGAGCTTATTTTCAAAGATCAGCACAGTACCGAACGGCCGTACTCTCGGCTGATCGCCATCTATCGTCGCGATAAAATATGTCCCGCACTTTTTTAAAAATTCATAAACTTCTTCCATGTATTGTTCCTCCGTTTTTTTAAGGACGACTTTCAATTCTTTTATCGAAAAAGTCAAAAAAAAATATATATTTTCTTTTAAATTTATTTTGTAATTATTACCGGTCTCACAATAATTCCGGTTTCTTCCATCCTTTACAAATTAAGCCTTCAATCAAATGATCAGTTATGTTAAGCCTGATTATAAATTGTTCTATCTTGTTTTAATTCTCTTCAGACAAATTAAAAAGTGATAAAACAAAAGATCTATTGAGTATAAGCAAGAAAAATTCATAAAATGAATATATGTAAGCCCCTCTTAAATTTCGTCTGAATGCCTGCTTACGCAACCCGATGCAGGCCGTGTCGCTAATGGAATGAAAGTCCCCCGTCATGCACGATCATCTGGCCTGTTACAAAGGCGCTGTCGTCTGTTGCGAGATACAGGGCTGTGCCTATAAGGTCTTCCGGCAAACCCGGCCTCTTGATGCACCGTGAATTAACCTGAATTTCCTCAAGCGAAGGCATTTTAATTTTCTTGTTGCGGTCAACACTGTCGCCTCCCTCTGAATGTGTAAATCCAGGGGCTATTGAGTTTATATTTATCTTATAATCTCCCAGCTCCCGTGCCATACAGCGCGTCAGTGCGAATATGGCGCCTTTTGAAGCAACATAATGGCACATGCCCGGCGCCCCTTCCAGAATTGAGGCTGAAGCAATATTGATTATCTTGCCGCCTTTCTCTTTCATGTAAGGGAACACTGCCTTTATGCAGTGAAATGCGCCGCTTATATTCACATCAATAACTTTCCTGAATTCCTCACTGGAGAGCTCGGTAAAAGGCTTTAATATAAGCCCGCCAAAGATAGCCGCGTTGTTTATAAGAATATTTATTGCGCCGAAGCGGTCTATAGCAGCCTTTGCCATCGCGCCGCACTGTGCCTGTTCGCTGACGTCTGTTTTTACATAAAGCGCTTCGCTCCCGGTATCCCCGATCTGCTTCACGATACCCGTTCCGTCCGCGATATCCGCAATCACGATCTTTGCGCCCTCCCTGGCAAACCCTGCGGCAAACGCTGCCCCAATACCCTGTGCCGCCCCTGTAATGACCGCTGTCTTTCCCTTTAGTCTCATATTTGCCTCCTTGTTATAATTACGGATTACTCTAACATTTAATTTATTGAATTTATTTTTTATAAATGATAGAATAAATTAAACAAAATATTATTTTTATGAATAATATATTAGATAAAAATAACAGCATTCATTATACCTTCAGACTGGCCTGGTATCTTCAGTCTCTAATGCTGTTTATTACAAGCATACTTATTTTATTTATTAGTATTACATCTGCGCTTGCAAATGATCAGATCGTGAAAGTCGGCATATATAATAATGAGCCTAAAATATTCATATCCGAAGACGGCAAACCTTCGGGGATCTTCGTTGATATCATTGAAAAAATCGCTGAAAGCGAACACTGGAAATTGAAATATATACCCGGCACATGGGCAGAGGGACTGGATCGATTAAATAAAAATGAAATCGACCTGATGCCGGATGTTGCATTTACAGCTGATCGTGCAAAGATATATGCCTTTCATAAGGTGCCTGTTTTATCTTCCTGGTTTCAGATATACGCGCGCAAAGGCAGTGGGATACAATCCATACTGGATTTAAACGGAAAAAAAGTTATCGTCATGGAGGGCTCTGTCCAGCAGGAGGCATTTGTACAGCTCAGTAAGAGCTTCGGATTAAAAGTACGTCTTTTATCCGTTCCAAGTTACAATGCTATGTTTGAAATGCTGGCCAGGGGTGAGGCTGATGCCGGCGTTACAAACCGCTTCTTCGGCTTGCTCAATGCCAAAAAATTCGGTCTTGAAGATACTGCAATTATTTTTAATCCTTCAGACCTTTTTTTTGCAGCATCAAAAAACGATCCCAAAAATCTCCTGG
Source organism: uncultured Leptospirales bacterium (assembly GCA_964631555.1). GTDB lineage: Bacteria > Spirochaetota > UBA4802 > UBA4802 > JAFGDQ01 > CAZVYR01. The sequence continues at coordinate 1,633 of CAZVYR010000152.1, read as the reverse complement.
ATGCTATTGACAGAGAACTTTCGAATATGAAACAAAATCCCGGCTCGCTGTATTATTCAACTCTGAATAAATGGGCATCGCAAAAGGTAAAATTAAAACTGCCGGAATGGCTGATAATTCTTATTCTTATAATAATAATTATTCTTCTGATGAGCCTTGCCGGGAGTTTTATTTTAAAGCATAAAGTGAATATGCGCACCATGGAATTACATACGGCATTGCAGCGCTTTGCTGATATTGTCGAATTCCTGCCGGATGCCACATTTGTAATTGATCAAAACAAAAAAATCATTGCCTGGAATCAGGCATGCGAAAACCTCACAGGTATCGGAAAAAATGACTTACTCGGCCAGAGTGAATATGCCTACGCCGAGCCCTTCTTCGGTGAGAAGCGCCCTATTCTTATTGATCTCCTGGACGAACCCCTATCGGAGATAGAAAGATCCTATAAATATATACAACGAAAAGAAAACAGGCTGTATGCCGAGTCTTTTATACAGAGGCTCAGGAACGGAGCAGGGGCGCATTTATGGGGAGTCGCTTCTCCTCTGTACGATAAAGACGGCCGTCGTTCGGGAGCCATAGAATCCATCCGTGATATAACCGAACAAAAACAGATTGAAGAAGCCCTGAAAGCAAGCGAACGTAAATATCGCGAACTCATAATGCTTGCGAATATCATTATACTGCACTGGTCGCATGACGGGAAGATAATATTTATGAATGATTTTGGTTTACAGTTCTTCGGATACACGGAAAACGAACTGCTCGGGCAGCACGTTGTCGGGACAATAGTGCCTGAAAATGAGACTACGGGAAGAGACCTGCGTTCACTGATGGAAAGTATCTGCGCTGATACCAAAAAATATGAACGGAATATTAACGAAAATATAAAAAGAAACGGAGATCGAGTCTGGATTGACTGGGCAAATAAAGTACTCTTCGATGAGCACGGAAAGGTGAAGGAAATACTCAGCATAGGCTCCGACATCACCGAACGGAGAAAAGCTGAGGAACAGGTTCACCGTCTTAATGAAGAACTGAAGCGTCATGCTGAAGTTCTGGAACAGCGCGTTGCAGAACGCACATCGGAATTATCAATAGCTATGGAAAAGGCCAGGGAAGCGGACAAATTAAAATCCGCTTTCCTGGCCACAATGTCCCACGAATTACGAACCCCGCTGAACTCAATTATCGGCTTTACGGGAATAATGCTCCAGGGTCTGGCCGGCCCAATGAACGAGGAGCAACTGAAACAGATGGCTATGATACAAAACAGTTCCCGTCATCTTTTATCGCTGATCAATGATGTGCTTGATATTTCCAAAATAGAAGCCGGTCAATTGGAGCTTTCGCCTGAGTCATTTGAACTAAAGCCGTCTATTGAAAAAATAGTAAAAATGATCATACCTCTTGCTGAGAAAAAGAACCTGGATATACAGATGTATCTTGCAGAGAATATAGGCAAAGTCACAGCGGATCAGCGCCGGGTAGAGCAGATTATAGTGAATCTGCTTAACAATGCGGTTAAATTCACTGAAAAAGGATATATACATATATCCTGCCGGATTGAAAATGATCTGTGCCTTATTTCCGTTTCCTACACCGGCATCGGTATGCCACCCGAAGAAAT
>CAZVYR010000151.1:0-8947 GCA_964631555.1 uncultured Leptospirales bacterium | reverse complement strand
GTACAAAGTTTTATTGAATTGTCAATTCTATTTTTCGTTTATATATGGAATCATCCATTAAGTTAAGAATGGAATTTTTAACTGCCGCGAAGCGGCTTACTTGAACAATTAATTCGAGCCGGATAGCAAGGGCTGCTATTTACTTTTTGCTATATTTCTTTCACCACTTTACATTTTATCCATAAAGAATAGTTTATTAATTTACCTATACCTGAATCAGAATACTTTATACTATTCTTGAGAAATTAGCTAAAGCTATGAATTCATCTGTTGAGCAATTGAAAGATTGAAATTCTAATATTTCATTCAACAGTTGATCCATAAGTCATTTAAAATCAATTATTAATCCTGCGAAAGCAGAGAGTTATGTCGTACTGCCGGCAGTTTCTCAACTGCGAGGAAGCGGCACAATGAAGCCCTTGACTGAGCTACTCGGGTAAAAGAATAAAGCGTGAGCAAGGCTCAATTGCTGGCAGATGTCATGCTTGGTGGGGGCTAAGAACGGTGCTCAATGGCTGTCGGGTTTGCAACACCACTGACCTATCCGGAGATGTGCCCCTTCCATTTGCACTAGTCAGGATATGTTAACTGAAGATAGACCGTTTTATTTCAGATGTCCGCATGATACAAATGCAATAATTACAGATGAAATAAAGGTACCGGTCATTATGCTTAATCTCATAATATTTCTCTTAATTCCCCGGAGGTTTTCGGATGATCATTCCGTTTATTCTTGAAAAAGCTTTATCCCTTTATGCCGAAAACACTGCAGTAGTTTGCAAAGGTAAACGATTCACTTATTTGCAATTTGCCGATCGAAGGAATCGCCTGGCTCATTTTCTTAAATCGTCGGAAATTAAGAAAGGCGATCGTGTGGCAATTCTGGATAACAACAGCAATGAATTTCTGGAAGCTTATTTTGCTGTCGCACAATTAGGGGCGATACTGGTTCCTCTCAACTTCAGGCTGTCTCAACGCGAGCTGAGCTTTATTCTCAAAGATTCAGGTGCAACTGTATTGATTTCAGAGAAACGATTTAGCCAGGCTGTTATAGCTATAAAAGAGATGAATCCTGAAATTAAACATATAATCTGGCCAGGTGAAGGCAGCACTCCTGACTTGTTTGGTTCATACGAATATGAAGAGGTCATCGAACAGTCCGATCATACACCATTGCCTGACCCTGAGATTACTGATGACGACGTGGCCCATCTTTATTATACCAGCGGAACAACCGGTTATCCTAAAGGTGTAATGCTTTCACATAAGAATGTCTGTACTCATGCGCTGGCAGCAATAGCTGAGCTTGGACTTACTGAGCATGATAACTGGATTCATGTTGCACCACTGTTCCACCTGGCTGACGCATGGGCCAGCTTTGCTATTACCTGGGTCGGTGGAAAGCATGTGATAGAGCCCGATTTCGTTCCTGGTAAAGTTCTGTCCTCAATCCAGGAAGAAAAGATCACCATCACAAACATGATCCCGACTATGTTAAATACGCTTGTAAATACACAAGGAATAGATTCTTACGATTTTTCCAGCCTGAGGGTTATTCTGAGCGGTGGAGCTCCCATAGCCCCTGAAGTGGTTAAAAAGATCATGAATGTTTTTAAGTGTGATTATATCCAGACTTATGGTATGACTGAGACCAGCCCTTATTTGACTGTGTCTATCCTGAAGAAAAATCTGACCACTCTTTCTCCTGATGAACAGTTCATATATAAAGCAAAAACCGGTCGCCCATTTATCGGAGTTCTTCTAAGGGTAGTACGTGAGGATGGCACTGACGTAAGACCGGATGATCAGGAAGTCGGCGAGATCATTGTGAAAGGGGATATTGTAACAAAAGGGTATTGGAACCGTCCGGAAGAAACGGAAAAAGCATTGAGGGATGGCTGGCTTTATACAGGAGATATGGCAGTGATTGACAGCGAGGGATACGTAAATATCGTTGACAGGAAAAAAGATATGATCATTACAGGCGGCGAGAATGTCTATTCAATAGAAGTTGAAAATATCCTGTATTCACATCCGTCCGTACTTGAGGCAGCAGTTATCGGGGTACCTGACTCCAAGTGGGGTGAAACTATTAAAGCAGTTGTGGCTCTTAAGCAGGGAGCTTTTGCCAGTGAAGATGAGATTATTCAATACTGTAAGGGAAATATAGCCAGGTATAAGGCGCCTAAATCAGTAGAATTTTTATCTGAGCTGCCAAAAACAGGCTCCGGGAAGATTTATAAAAAAGGACTTAAATAGATACCCTATTAAAAAAATAAAGATGAATTACCGGTCTAATATAATATGGATCTGGATTTAAACCTGCCCCCGTTTACAGCGTAAGTCAGTTACTGTTTATGTTCTGCGCGTATATATTTGACAGTAAAATGATAAAATATATTAAAGGTAATTCAGCAAGCAGAAAAATGCTTGCTCTTGATCAGTAAAGTTAATTAATAGGCTGAATACTATGGTTTAAAAGAATTAACGGAGATACTGAATGAATTTACTGACAATCAACAAAGAATCATGTGTTAAGGATGGGATATGTGCGGCAGTTTGCCCTGCAAACATCATTCTTTTTAAAAATGGAGAATACCCTGTACCTGTAAAACGGGCAGAAGAATACTGCATCAGATGCGGACATTGTGTAGCAGTTTGCCCTACCGCAAGCCTTTCTCACATTGAGATGCATGTAGAAGATTGCCCCCCGATAAAAAAAGAATTAATCATTTCCCGTGAACAGAGTGAACAGTTTTTACGCTCACGGCGCTCCATAAGAGCATATAAAGAAAAATCTGTCCCCCAGAATGAGCTTGAAAAATTAATCGAGCTTGCCAGATTTGCCCCGACCGGCGCCAATTCACAGACTGTTGAATGGCTTGTTTTAGGTAACAGGGACGAACTAAAGCATTTGGCAGGTATTACAGTGGACTGGATGCGCTGGTTTCTGGAAGACATGCCGGAAGCGGCAAAATTAATGCGTCTTGATAAAACAATCAGTCGATGGGAAGAAGGGAAAGATGTAATATTTCGGAATGCTCCGAATGTAATAGTTACTCATGCGCCAAAAGATGACCCTGTGGCTCCAGGGTCCAGTTTAATTGCTATGTCTTATCTTGAATTAGCTGCAACAAGCATGGGTCTTGGATGCTGCTGGGCAGGCTATTTTCACAGAGCGGCAGCCACATTCCCTCCTATGTTAAAGACCATACCTCTTCCCAAAGGTCATCAGTGCACAGGAGCCATGATGGTGGGATATCCCAGATTCAGTTACCAAAGACTGCCTTTGCGCAAGGAGCCTGAGATTATCTGGCGGTTATGAAGTTTGGGGTTATCCTGATCAGATTAAATATCCGGAAAATAAAATATTTTTCATAATAATTAAGAGTATTATTTATTCTTTCTCGATCAGGCTCTCTTTAATACGGCCCTTAAACGAAAATTCATAATCGGCATCTCTGGTTGGAGGTACACCATTAAGAGAAATCTGTTTAACAGAAACAGAAACTTTCCCACTGCCTTCAAATGGTGCCATATAAAATTCCTTACCCTGAAAAACATTCTTCCATATCCATTTATATCTCTGGGGTGATATTTTTTTTAAAAATAAAGGGTGTATATAGTATATCCCTACACTCTCGGCCATATCTTCAATAATATTTGTTTTTGCGTATTGAGTTACCCGTTCGTCGTCGCCAATATCACCAAAACCTTTATACCAGAAATCCCAGAGTTTTCCCTGGCGGATACAATAATCAAGATCCTTGATATCCTCTTTTTTGTATCGCGACTCTAAATGTTTGAAATTGCCTTTAAATATCTTTATAACATATTCATCCTTCGAACCATTCATATACCGAGAATAAACAGTCCTGGTATCTGTTACCGGTGATGTCCAGCCACTAGTTTCATCACAGACCATATTGTAATTTGTTGCCCTGGCATAACTTGCAGTAAGATTGCTGACTTTATTTTTAGTTACAGGTGTAGTAATCATATACTTTCTTTGTAAAGCATGGGTAATCTCATGTAAAATTACCCATTTGAAATATTGTTCATCATTATAATTATAAAGAGATTTTTTTACCAGGTTACTGACACTTATATTCCCTTCTCCTTCATTGTATCCGGCAACCGTACGTTCCTTATCTACTAAACCGTCAGCTTTTTCATCCCGGTTTATTGATCTGATTGGATCATCTTTAGTATCCCCAAAAAGATCAAGTATCTGCGGAACTCCTGATAAATTTGATAATAACTCTGCCATCCATTTAAGCTCTTGTACGGACCATTTGGCAGTATTATCATTAATTTTAAAATGAAATTTATTCTGTAACATGTTTCTTAATATATTGCTGGCGAAATCTACGTATACAGGCTCCTTATCATAACCATTTTCTTCATCTCTGATATCATAAGGATCTGTTTTTGATTTATCATCATAAGGATCTGCAAGTTTTTTAAGAGAAATACTTTCCGAGAAATCAATTCTCTTGGAAAAATGGTGATCGAATTTCCAGTCAAGAGTACCTTTCCCGGTCTTTTCCGCAATCAGAGTATTAATTCCGGCAAAATCAAGATATTCTCTAACACTCATTTCCGATTTTCTGGGCCATGAAGAAAATTTATCACTTGTTTCATAAATCCATGTTACTTTTGGTGTTTTGTTATTCTCATCCTTAAATACTGTATTTAACTCATATTTAACTTCCCCGGCATAATCCTTTTCCATATTTATTTTCATTTCTACATTACACTTAATAACCTTTTTAAGAGGATAATATCTCCAGTGATGAGTAATTTTTTCCCCGGACTTAAAATCACGGCCTTCGTACGACCCTTTGTATTCTTTAAGTCTGATTGTGACCGTGCCTTTAGCTTTAGCGATTATTCCGTTAAGATTATTATCGTTTTCAGGAGTAAATAAGCGTTTATATTCAGGCAGACTATCGGCAAATTTATCTCTGGGATATTGCGGCGTATCCTTTGCATAAACCAGATCAAATAGTAAGACACAATTTAATAATAACAGAAATAAAATTCTCATATTATAACCTCTTAAATTATTCTGGATTTATATATTGAATGAAATAGAATGCATTGATCTTGTTTTTGGCAGGAATCATAGTGAATATTTTTTATAAAATAAATCAAATGTCTATAGGTTTTTTAAAAAAATGCAGAAGCAGAGAATAAACAGCTAAATCTAAGATCATTATTTACCTGAATGAAACTTTGTAAAGTTATCATAAACAGCATCAATAACATTCTGTAAATCTATATTCCTCAGCTTAGCGAAGAATTTATAAGTATGTACGACATATTCCGGCCTGTTCTTTTTCCCACGAAACGGGACAGGCGTAAGAAACGGCGCGTCTGTTTCAAGCATAACCCTGTCCAGCGGTATATACTTTGCGGCATCGTGCAGTTCATGCGCCTTATTATAGGTTAAATTTCCGGCAAAAGAAATATAGAATCCGATATCGAGGTACTCCTTTGCAGCTTTACTATCTCCTGAAAAGCAATGCATCAGTCCTTTGGGCCGCTTTGCTTTCAGGATTTCCAGTGTTTCCTGCATAGCGTCTCTTGAATGAACAATCACGGGGATATCGTTATTCATTGCGAGATCTATCTGATATTCAAATGAATGTATCTGCATGTTCTTCGGCTGCCTCATCCTGTAATAATCAAGGCCTGTCTCGCCTATCCCGAAAAGCATATCCCTGTGGCTTGCTTCGATTACTCTGCCAACAAAGTCTGATAAAAAAGCAAGTTCAATATCCTGGGCTTTAGTTGAGGGATGTATACCGAGCGTAAAAAGGAAGCCTTTATTTCTTTTTGCAAATTCGTATGACCAGTCAAAAATTTCAGGCTCCGTTGATACCTGGACAGCAGTAGCAAGTCCGTTCTCTTTTAATGCCCGGAGCATTTTCTCTTCTGTTAATGATTTTTCGTCTTCTTTCAGGCACATATCAAAGTGCGCGTGTGAGTCAATGTACATATTTAGTTAACCTGTTATATAATCTGTATTCCTGAATAAACTCTTTCTTTATAAGGAAGTCCGGTGTATCAGTACCGGCTTCCAAAAACTATTCCTGTGCACAGCTGAAGTATCCCCTCCGTTTCCCCTCCGTATATCCTTCGTCTAGGCTTCGTTCTTTATTAGTCTTATTTAACTCTTATCCTCATCGTTTCAATTCCGTATTTAGTTCCTCTATTGTCTCTTCCTCTCCGTTTCAAAGCCGCTTCCCCTCCGTTCCGGGGTCGGTTTACCTTCGTATTAAGCAAACTTTTCCATTCAATCTCATTTTGTCAAGAAGAGAAATTTATGTTATTGCCCAGCCCTTTTTTTTAATAAAATAATTATGGACTTTTTTTGATTTAAAATTAAAATTATTTCTTTACTAAATCAGCGATAAATCATTATTCAGTAACGGGCGATACGTTAACACGATTAAATCAGATATTGCCAGTAATTTATGTATTGAATTAAATTAAATAATACCGGGAAGTTATTATGAGTGAAAATATCGTATGGATTGACTTTGACAAAATGGAAGACTTTATGACCGGGGTTTTCAAGGGCGTTGGAGTGCCTGAAAACGACTCAAAGATATGCGCGGATATTCTGATAACAGCGGATAAGCGAGGTATTGACTCGCACGGCATTAACAGGCTTAAGCCGATTTACTATGACAGAATAAAGGCCGGGATTCAGAATCCTGTTACTGAATTCGAGATAGTAAAGGAAGGCCCCACGACCGCTGTAATAGACGGTCATAACGGGATGGGGCACGTTATCTCAAAACGGGCCATGCAGATGGCTATCGACAAGGCTGCAGAATACGGAATGGGAATGACTGTTGCCAGGAATTCAACTCATTACGGCATAGCCGGATATTACGCAATAATGGCCGCCAATGCCGGGATGATCGGAATAACAGGCTCAAACGCGAGACCTTCGGTTGCGCCGACCTTTGGCGTTGAAAATATGCTCGGCACAAATCCCCTGACCTTCGGCATGCCCACTGACGAGGATTTTCCTTTCGTTCTGGACTGTGCTACCTCACTTACCCAGAGAGGCAAGATCGAGCTGTACGCCAGGCAGGGCAAGGACTGCCCTGATGGATGGGTAATAGACTCTGAAGGTAAAACAAAGCCTGACAGTAAACAGGTTCTCGAAGACCTGGTAAGCGGAAACGCGGCTCTGACTCCATTGGGCGGTATCGGAGAAGAGAACGCCGGCTATAAAGGATATGGGTATTCTACTGTAGTTGAGATATTATGCGCAGCACTTCAGGCAGGCAGCTTTCTCAAAATGCTTACCGGGATCGAGAATGGGAAAAAGGTACCATACAGGCTCGGGCATTTTTTTATTGCAGTGAACATTGAAGCGTTTATAGAACTTAACTCGTTTAAAGAAACAACCGGCAATATTTTACGTGAATTAAGGAATTCGAAGAAGATGCCCGGCCAGAATAAAATATTTACTGCTGGTGAAAAAGAATATCTTACATGGCTGGATAGAAAAGAAAAGGGTGTTCCTGTTAACGATGATTTAAAAAAAGAAATTATACAGATGCGGGAGGAGCTTAACCTCAAAGGGTTTGACTTCGGATTCTAACAAAATGTTTGCAAAGAAGAATGCTCCGCTCCCTGAGTGCAGAATGCTCCCTGAGCCTGTCGAAAAGAGCCTTACTGAATAGCTAGATAATCATTCTTTAATAAAAATAATAAATATGCTGCTTGAAATAAAAAATATAGTTAAAGATTACCCCCAGGTAAGAGCGGTTGATGATGTAAGTCTTACAATTGAGTCGGGTATATGTTTCGGCTTGCTTGGCCCCAACGGCGCAGGCAAGACGACTTTGATGGAGATAATAGAAGGTATTTCCAATCCGACTTCCGGGGAAATCCTGTATAAGGGAAAACCCAGAAGGGCAATGTTCAAGAACGAGATAGGCATTCAGTTTCAGAAAACCGAATTGCCGGAATACCTGACAGTTAAGGAATGCATTAAAACCTTTCGTAACCTGTATCCCCGCAGGCTGCCCATGGAGGATCTCGTAGAAATGTGCCAGTTGCAGGATATCTACAACAGGGACAACAGAAAAATATCCGGCGGCCAGAGGCAGCGTCTTCTTCTCGCAATTGCTCTTGCCAACGACCCTGAGCTCATCTTCCTGGATGAGCCGACAACAGGTCTTGATCCCCAGGCCAGGCGGCATTTGTGGGAAATTGTAGACAGGATAAAAGAGAATAAAAAAACAATCATTCTTACCACCCACTATATGGAAGAAGCGGAAATATTATGCGACCGTATAGCTATAATGGACCTTGGAAAGATCATTGCCCTCGGTACAACTGATGACCTACTTAAACAGAACAATTCGGAAAATATAATTATTCTCAATGGAGATATTGATACCGGGAAGCTAAAGAGTATGCCTTATAAATGGGCAAAAGTACAGGACAGGATAGAAATCCGTACAAATAATGTGTATGAATGTATTGAGAATCTGCTTAAAAAGAAAATCGATCTTAAAGGTCTTACAGTCAGGTCCAATAATCTTGAGGACTTGTTTTTAAAATTAACAGGGAAAAAATTGCGCGAATAACAGGGGCATATTAATGTGGAATAGAATCTGGACGCTGTTTGTAGCCAGGAATAAGGAATTTTACAGGGACAGATCTTCTTTTTTCTGGAACCTGCTGTTCCCTTTCTTTATAATAATCGGCTTTTCGTTTATATTCAATAAAGACAAGCAGGTATTATATAAGGTCGGAGTTATTTATCCTGGGAACGGGATTGTGCACAATGTACAATTCGATCATTTTAAAACAACAAAGTATGTTGACTTTATTAAATTTACTTCAGAAGAAGAGGGACTCGATAAACTTAAGCATCACAGGATTGATCTTCTAATAAGACCGGGCTCAGGGG
>CAZVYR010000150.1:5460-8980 GCA_964631555.1 uncultured Leptospirales bacterium | reverse complement strand
CTTACTGCCCGCTTTTCGTATTAATATATTTAAAGAAGAAAACAGTCCAGTCTTAACCAGTATTACCTGCATTCATCTGAATAGATAAAAACAAAGATAACAGCAATATTTTCTGACATAATAACACTCTCGATTTCAGGCATCGCTAAGTCTCTTATCTATATGCATCCTTCCGAATCCGCTTCCACTCCGTTTCACATACGTTCCATAGACGTATCAACTCCGTTTCCTCGACATTCTTTAAAACTGGAATATTCCGGTATTAAACCGCTTTACCTCCGTTTCAGGATCGATTGCCCTCCGTTCCGAAATCGCATCTATTACGTCTTAAAACCGCTTCCTCTCCGTTTCAAAAAGGCCTCACTTCCGTTTCCCCTCCGTTCCAAAGAATACGAATTATATTCAGCCTATGACCAAAAAGATGCCGTTCATGACAGGAAAAAATTATTAATATATGTATAAATAATAAGTGAAGGTTAAAATTACGTGAAGTTAATAGAATAGAAATAATGCCTTTTCACAAAGGCATTATTTGTAGATGGGCACTTGCATATCCGTTAAAGGCCTGCTGCCTCTAATATCTCAGGCACTGTTTCTTCTTTACCAATAGCCATAATATGAACACCGTCACAGATATTGCCGTCTTTCAGTTCCTTTATCATCCTGCCTGCTATCCTGATCCCAACCTTAAGGCCTTCTCCCTTAGGGGCAGCGGCCATCTCTTCGATAAGCTCATCAGGCACATTGATCCCTGGTACATTACTATTCATATACCGCGCCATACCGGCTGAAACCAGAAGTACAATACCTGCCATGATCTTGACATCGAACTTCCGGGCATATTCCATGAACTTTTTGAAATTATTGATATCATAAATAGCCTGCGTCTGAATAAATTCAGCGCCTGCCTTGATTTTTTTCTCGAATTTGATAAGCTGCGGCTCAATCGGATTTGCCTCAGGAGTAACAATCGCGCCTGCGCAGAACTTCGGGCTGCCTTTAAGCTCATTACCCGCCATATCAGTACCCTGCTCCAGCTTTCTTATTGCCTGAAGAAGAAGCACGGAATCAAGGTCAAAAACCGGCTTGGCATCCACGTGATCACCAACAGTTATAAAATCCCCTGTCAGGCACAGAACATTGTTAATCCCCAGCATATAAGCACCGAGCAGCTCGGACTGCAGCGCCATCCTGTTTTTATCCCTGCAAGTCATCTGCAAAATAGGCTCGCCGCCCTTTTCCATTATCAATTTACAAACAGGAAGAGTGCTTATCCTCATAACCGAACTCTGGTTATCCGTAACATTCAAAGCATCAACCTTGTCCTTTAAAAGATCAATATGATGCAGCATTGTGTCAATTTCCGTACCCTTCGGAGGACCTACTTCAGCCGTAATAACAAATTCATTTGACTGCAATTTTTCCTGGAATTTACTAACCATTTTCCTTCTCCCCTTCTTGATAAGCTTCATGAACAGTTTTACTCGGTTTAAGCTGAATGCTGTATTTCTTGGCAGGGAAAATACTCCTGATATTATCTATAAGACCCAGCTTCTCCAGCCTCCTGTATATCAAAGTCCATGCGCAGTCCTTTTCACTGTCAACCTCGCATTTCCCGTTATTGGTTCCGCCGCATGGTCCGTTCAAAAGGCCCTTAGGACAGATAGTGACAGGACATATCCCCCCTGTCTCAGCAAGAACACAGTCGCCGCAAAGACTGCAATTCTCGGACCACATTCCTTCCTGTTTAGTATAACCGGCAAACTGCGTATTCAACGCCGGCACAACCCGCACACCGTCAAACAATTCTGCCGCATACTGAACGCCCACTCCGCATGCCATGGATATCACAAGATCATACTGCTTAATATTTTCCCTTACAGATGCGAAATACTCCTCGTCGCACTGTCTCAGTATTGTAAACTCGCTTATCTGAACATCCTTGTTTTCCTTTTTAAAATATATGCGCAGTTCTTCAGCCAGAATAGCCACCTCTTTTTCACCGCCGGCCATACATACAGCCACACAACTACCGCATCCGAGGACAAGAATATTCTTATATCCCTCAATTGTTGACGTAATCTCTTCAAATTGTTTTCTGCTGCCTACAATCATTGAAGCTCCTCCATATCTTCTTTGTAATTATGGCTCTTACTAGTTTCCGAAAAATTCGGATTAAGGGGACTTGGGCCAAGCTCCCGCGCTCTCTTATCCATTATTTTGACTGTTTCTGCAAAATCAAAAGCCATAGACGCGCTCATATTAAACATTTCAAGCCTTTCGGGCTCAATGCCCAATTCTTTAAGTCTCTTTTTCGTATACTCTACTACTTTTCTTGCTCTTAAATTTCCTTCCAGGAAATGACATTCTCCCTCAAGTCAACCGGCAACGAAAAGAGCATCAGCACCTTCCCTGAAAGCCTTTAAAATATACAGGGGATTAAGCCTGCCTGTGCACATCAGCTTTACTATTCTGACTGATGCCGGGTATTCAATTCTCATTGAACCTGCCAGGTCCGCGGCTGAATAAGCGCAAAATTCACAGGCAAAAGCAATTATTTTAGGTTCATATTCTGCCATTTATTACACTACCTCGCTTAATATACTACTATCACATACTGCTTCACATTTTGAAGCAATCTGTTTATCCTGATAATGACGCACTGATATTGCCTGGCGTGGGCAAACTACTGCGCAAATTCCGCATCCATGACATGATGCAGGCTCAATAAATGCGACTCCCTCCTCGTTAATGACAGGCACATCATAAGGGCAGGCCCTGACACAAGTCAGGCAAGCTATACATTTATCAGGATCAACCACTGAGATTGAACCGCTGATGTTTAATTCCTCTTTGGATAATATAGTAGCCGCCCTTGCAGCAGTACCCTGAGCCTGTGATATACACTCTCCGATAAGCTTTGGATTATGCGCGATCCCGCACTGGAAAATACCTTCAAACGCGAAATCCAGAGGCCGCAGTTTCATATGCGCTTCCATGAAAAAACCTTCTGCATTCAGGGAAACCTTTAATCTCTTAGAAATATCCTTGCTGAGAGGATGGGGCCTGATCGAAGCGGTTAAGACAAGATAATCAGGTTCAAGCTCAATATCTCTCTTTATCACATCATCAAAAACTTTAATCCTCAGATTTCCGCTTTCATCAAAAACCTCAGGCTTCTTTTCAGCTTCATACTTAACAAAAACAACGCCTTTCTCGCGTGCATTCCGGTAATGGATCTCATTGAATGCGTAGGTCCTCATATCCCTGTAAAGGACCGTAACATTAGCATCAGGATTCTTTTCCTTCAGCTTCAGGCTGTTCTTAACTGCCTCATTGCAGCCTACCCTGCAACAGTACATGTGGCCTTCTTCCCTGGAACCTACACACTGGATCATAACCACGTTATTTATAGACTCCCCGTTAGCTATCTTCTCTTCCAGTTCAAGCTGAGTGATAACCTTCGGATTCTTCCCATAAAAATATTCTTCAGGTTTATACTCCGATCCCCCGGTAGCGA
>CAZVYR010000150.1:0-5450 GCA_964631555.1 uncultured Leptospirales bacterium | reverse complement strand
CTTCAGTTTTTCCATTTATTGAAATCGTCGTCGTAAACTCACCTACATGGCCTGTAAAGCCTGTAATTTCAGTTCCGGTATACAACCGGATCCTTTCATGCCCGCGTACTGCCTTCTCTAACTCATCTATACTGGACTGCACATCATTGGAATTAAGTGTATAATGAATCCTCCTGGCGATGCCTCCGAGCTCATTCTCTCTCTCCACAAGGAAAACCTCAATAACCTGGTTCGCGAGTTTAAGTGCCGCAGTCATACCGGAAACACCCCCTCCGATAACAAGGCCCTTTTGATTAACCTTGAATGACTTCTCCTGGATAGGCTCAAGCGTCTTTGCCCGTGCAACAGCCATTCTGACGAGGTCCTTGGCTTTCACCGTAGCTTTTTCAGGATTGGATGCGTGCACCCAGGAACATTGATCCCGGATATTTGCCATCTCAAAGAGATACTTGTTCAGTCCTCCTTCACGAATAGTCTCCTGAAAAAGGCTTTCATGTGTCCTCGGAGTACATGAAGCAACCACAACACGATTAAGATCATGCGCTTTTATCGCATCAATAATTCTCTGCTGAGTATCTGTTGAACACGTATATAAGTTTTCTTCCGCGTAAACAACATACGGAACATCCTTGGTATATTCCAGAACATCCGGGACATTCACAACATTTGCTATATTGGTCCCGCATCTGCAGATAAACACTCCCACTCTGGGCTCCTCATCGAATACTTCAACCTCTGTCGGGAATTCCTTATCCCTAACAAGAGTACCTCTTTCCTCAGCCAGTATCTCTGAAGCAAGAGCAGACGCACTGCTCGCACCCATTACAGTTTCAGGAATATCCATCGGTGCTTCATAAGCACCTGCTACAAAAATACCCGGCATGTTTGTCATGTTCGGAGTAAGATCACCTGTCTCGCAAAAACCGAAACGATTAAGCTTAACGCCAAGCCTTTCGGCAAGCTCAGTTGTTTCCTTGGTCGTAGACAAACCGACTGACAGGATTACAAGATCAAATTCCTCCTCAATGCTCTCCATTGTGGCATTATTCACATATTTGATCCGGAGATTCTTGGTGTCCGGGACCTCATCAACCGTAGCAGGCATTCCTTTAATATATTTTACACCGTAATTATCTTCTGCTGATCTATAATATCTTTCAAATCCCTTTCCATAGGCTCTGATATCATTGTAAAAAATAGAGGCTTCAAGACCATGCACATGATCCACGCCCATTATGGCCTGCTTCGTTGCGTACATGCAGCATACTGACGAGCAATAATCCTTGCCGATCGTTACATCCCTTGAACCTACGCATTGTATCCATGCTATCTTCTTCGGTTCTTTCCTGTCCGAAGGCCGCAGAATATGCCCCTGAAAAGGACCTGAAGCTGACATTATGCGCTCAAACTCCATGCTTGTTATAACGTTAACACACTTATCATATCCATATACTCCCTTTAATCTTGGATTAAAGGGTTCATATCCCGGAACAAGAATGACAGCGCCCACTGAAATAGTCTGCTTAACAGGTTTATCATCGTGCAAAACAGCACCAGCCTGGCAAGCAGCAACACATTGCATACATTCGCAACAGATACCGCAGGCAAGACACCTGCTTGCCTCTTCCACTGCCATCTCTTCAGTAAAGGTTTGTTCGACTTCTTTATATGTTCCGGCTCTCTCCTCTACAGGCGTCTTACCGGCTTTTTCTCTTGGCCTGTCCACATAAGGCCTGTCTGCCGGAACTTTTGCCGTAGGCTGTTTTTCTTTTTCACGACCCTCTGCGATGTCTCTGCCGTCGACAAATCGTCTTATGCTTTCAGCAGCTTCATGGCCCTGGTTTATTGCTTCCACAACAGACTTAGGACCATAAGCAACATCGCCTCCGGCGAAAACTCCCTCGAAATTAGTGGAAAGAGTAAGAGGATCAGCAGCAATCCCGCCGCCTCTCTTATCTATCATACTGTCATCACCGATCCAGTCAAGATCTGCACCCTGGCCTACAGCGATAATAATGGTATCCGCATCGGTTTCTTCTTTGCAGGTATTATCATATTGAGGATCGAATTTACCATCAGGGTCGAAAACACAGGTGCACTTCACCATCTTTAAACCTGCTACATTCCCGTTTTTTCCGATTATTTTGTCTGGGCCCCATGACGGGTTAAGTTCTATCCCCTCATCAATGGCATCCTGTATTTCCCATTCATGTGCAGGCATTTCTTCCCTGCACTCAAGAGAGACAACCTCAACTTTCTCAGCCCCCTGGCGCTTTGCGGTCATTGCAACGTCAATTGCTACATTTCCGCCGCCGATAACCACAACCTTTTTACCTACTTTAGGATTTTTACCGTAGCTTACGTCACGTAAAAAGTCGAGCCCCCACATAACACCGTTCTGGTCAGCTCCCTCAAAAGGTATCTTCCTTGATGATGGAAGACCTACTCCAAGATACACAGCTTTATAACCTTCATCTTTTAAGGATTTAATAGTAAAATCCTTTCCAAGCCGGGTTTTTGTCTTAACATCAATTCCTAGATCAATAATATTCTGTATATCCCAATCAAGATTTTCATCAGGAAGCCTGTACCTAGGAATGCCAAAACGCATAGCACCGCCAAGCTTTTCCTCAGCTTCAAATAATGTAACCGGAAACCCGTCCAGAATAAGATCACGCGCGCAAGTAAGTCCGGAAGGGCCGCCACCTATTATAGCGATTTTAGGTTTTTCAGGATCAATCGCCGCTTTCTCAACTTTATATCCGGTTTCTGCCCTGTTCTTTTTAATATAATCAGCCACAAATCTTTTTAAATTGTTTATTGCAACCGGCTCATCAATTTCACCCCTGTTACATTCGCCTTCACAAGGGTGATGACATACTCGCCCGCAAATGGATGGCAGAGGATTCCTTTCCAGGATCAGGTTGTATGCTTCTTCATACTTTTTCTTCGCGACAAGAGCAACATACCCCTGAACGTTAATATTAGTGGGACATGTCATTACGCACGGTGCCCTGTCGGCCTTTGAGATAGCCATTTTATTCGGTATCGCCTGAGGATATCGTTTATAAACAGCATGCCTGTCCATCGTACCTTCATCAAACTCAGAGGGCAGGTCTATTGGACATACGGCAATACAGTCTCCGCATGCACTGCACTTTTCAAGATCTATATACCTAGGTTTCTTTAATATCTCAACAGAGAAGTTCCCGGCTTCGCCTTCAATCCCCGATATTTCCGTATTGGTAATAATATCAATATTTAAATGTTTCCCTGTCTCAATAAGTTTGGGCGAAATTGTACACATGGAGCAATCGTTGGTTGGAAATGTTTTATCCAGTTGAGCCATACGTCCGCCGATAGCGGTAGTACTTTCAATAAGATAAACCTTATACCCGGAATTGGCAAGGTCAAGGGAAGCCTGCATACCGCCTATGCCTCCTCCGACAACCATTACCGCTCCAATGCGTCCGTTTGATTTGTTTGTTTTCCCGTTCATGCTTTAATCCAAAAATTGTTTTTAAAATAAATATTTATCTGGTTATCTGTAAGTGTGGGGACAAATCTCACAACTACCGATATATAAATATCATAAAAATTCCTTAATTCCGATGATATCAAGCTCGTTTTTACTCAATTGTAATTTATCAGCTTCAATACCCATAGAAAGCCCTAATAATTGAGTATAAATAATCGATGCGATACTGCCGTTTCCCTGTCCTTCTGATATCCTGGATTTTTGAACCTTGTCGAACTGTATCTGGCAATAAGGACATGCCACGCAAAGAAACTCAGCACCCGCCCCTTTACTGTCTTTTACCTTCCTGTTCATTATATTTATTGAGAGTTCGTCATTAACACCCATCAATGGTGCACCGCAGCAATCCAGTCTGCTCGGCCAGCTTACACTTTTTGCCCCTGTAATCTCAACAAGCTGATCAAATAATGTTGGATCAGCAGCATCATCAAATTCCATGATATCGCTGGGACGCAGTGCATGACAGCCATAATGCACTGCTATCTTTAGATCATTATAAGGTCTAGTGATCTTAGACTTAATCACATCAGTTCCCACCTGATGATACAGAACAGAAAGTAAATGATTGATTTCTATATCACCATAATCAAGATTCTCTTTTTTTAATATTCCTTTAATTTCATGAGCCAGGGAAGAATCTTCTCTCATTACCTGCTGTGCTTTCTTCAAACTGCCAAAACAACATTGGCATAAAGTAATGATATTAAGTCCCTGTTTTTTCGCCAGGGCAATATTTCTGGCTGACGAAAGGACGAAAGAATTAAAATCGAAGTTTCTCAGCGGGTATCCGCAACAATTAAAATCACTAATATCCACAAGTTCAACATCAAGCATATCCAGGATTAACCTGGCAGATACTTCATATTGCTCCAGCCTTGCTGGAATATTACATCCAAGAAAAAGCGCATATTTCATGATACTATACCTCTTCGGCCCCCTCTGATTCTGTCTTGTCCTCAATTTCTTTAACAGCTATATTCTTTAATCTGTAAATTACATCAGCAACGCGCACTCCCTGTGGACAATTTTCCTGGCACTTATAGCACGTAAGACAATCCCACAACATGCTTGAGCCGATAGCAATATTTTTCAAACCCAGGGCTGCGGAATGAATAATTTGATGAGGAACAAGCCCCAAAGTCTCCATTGGTTTTTCATAACTAGCCACAACAGGGCATGAAGAAGTACAAGTACTACAGGTAAAACAGTATGAATAAGTAGCTGCATCACTGGGCATTCCAATTTGATCAAGAAATTTTTTATCAAGATTATTTAATGATAAGGATCCGTTGCCCTTTGATTTCTCAAATACCGTAGTTAATTCCGCTTTAGCCTCTTCTACAGGTTTTAAATAATATTCTTTATCAAGCTTTTCCTTCATCAAACCACGATAAAAAGAAAGCTGAGATATTACCTGGGGAACAGGGTATCCCCTGTGAATAAGTTCCTCTCTGACCCGAAACCAAAGGTCCTTTAAATTGATGCCCGATGGGCAGACCACGGTACATCTATCGCAGTTAGTGCAGATATATATTCCCTCCTGGAGGCTTCTCAATTCAATATCGCTTAATTTTTTACCCCTGACCAAAGCCTTTATATGCGTCATCTTTTCAGAAGGCAGAATATTATCATTACCTCTCATCTCATAGGCGGCAAGGACGGAACATCTTAAACTGCAAGTCCCGCAGTGCGTACACGCGTCCAGCTCAATGATCTGTTTTGTTGCTATATTTAAAGGTTCTGATTTTCCCTCCTCCATAACCGAATTTAACAACAGGCTTAAAGGAGTAGCGATAATATGAAACATCTTACTGAAAGGCATATAAGCCAATGCTAAAAATACCGAAATAAAGTGGATGTACAGTAACCATTGAACACCACCTGCTTCATCCAGACTCCTTGCTACTGGCTT
>CAZVYR010000149.1:0-9084 GCA_964631555.1 uncultured Leptospirales bacterium | reverse complement strand
TCTTCAGCAACGAGTTGATAAAGATATGCTGGAACACGGCAGGGGGCTGAGAATGGCTTATAATATATTCGATGATATTCAGTTTAATAAAAAAGGTAATAAGGTATCTCTTATAAAAAAATTCAATTAAACTGCCAACGTGTAAAAGACTGATATTAAATCCTCACCGCTATTCTTCAAAATAATCATTATCCCAGAAACCTTCTTTTAATATAAGAGTATTCTTCTTCCATGCTATTATGCCTCTTTTTGTGAGTCTGAGCAAAAGCCTGGAGAATGTTTCCGGTATTGTCCCAATAGCGGATGCTATATCCTTCTTGGCCAGGGATACATCATACCTGTATTTCCTGCCGTATGTGCTTATCAGGAACCTGAAGAACCTGTCCTCAACGTCATGAGTGCTCAGGAAATGGATCTGGTCAGTCAGAAATCTAAGCTTCTCAAAGACCGCTCCTATGAAGAGATTACCTGCATCAGTATCCCGCATCATCTCCCTGAATGAATCCCTGTGTATTCCTATGATTTCGGACTTTTCAATACTGACAGCGCTCACCGGATATTCACTCTTAATATACAGAACTGCTTCCGCGAAAATCTCCCCCGGCCGGATGATCTTGATCGTGCTTTCTTTCCCGTCATAAGAGGTCTTGAAAAGCCGCACGGCTCCATTCAATAGCAGAAAGAAAAACTTTCCCTCAAACCCCTCGTTAAAGATCGTCTCCCTTGGCTCAAGGTCCTTATAAAAAGCCTTCCTGGCTAGCTCCTTTAGCGCGCGCTCATCAAGCCTGTCGAATAAATCAAATCTTTTTAATCTGTCATGAATATCCATGAATGTATAGGAGCGTTAATATTCTTAAGTGTCAATTATAATCAGGTCTCTTTATCAATAATTTTTATCATGTCATACAATACTGAAAACATTATAAGCCAGATGATAAAAATTATTTCAGCTAACATATAATAACGTAAAAGTCATTGTTTTAACAGAATAATGATTCTCCCATTATTTCTATCCGTTCTCCGGACCCGCTTCACCAGTATCAACTCCGTTTTAAAGTCGCTTCCCCTCCGTTTCAGCTTCGTCCCATAGTTGTAAGAAACTCGTCACGATAGTCTTATCCAACTCTTTCCACTCCGTTCCGGAATCGTATCCTCTCCGTTTCCTCTCCGTTTCAAAGTCGTCTTTTAATCCTTAAAATCACGTAAAAACAATTTCCCGTAATCTCCGTTTGCAGCTTGCCTGGCAGCACATCAGAATAAAAAAATAAAAGGATGTATAAACCTTTTGCATTTTTCAAATAAGACATTTATCATTATTAAACCGTATGAATTAAAATCTCATTATTTTAGGTGTATACCGGGTCCGATTTCCAGATTCAGACTGCTCAATATTGACTTATGTCAATGCGCTCTTTTCCCAGCCTGTTATATTGAGAATATAAAAATCATTTAAGGAGTAAAAAAATGAGTATGTTCTGTTATCAATGTCAGGAAACAGCAAAAAACCAGGGCTGTACAGTACGGGGAGTATGCGGAAAGAACGAGGAGGTAGCCGGTCTCCAGGATATGCTGATATTCGTCCTAAAAGGCATTTCACAATATGCAGCTGACCAGGCAAGAAACAGCAGTCTCGACAAAGCCACAGGCAGATTCATAGCCAGGTCTCTGTTCGCGACTATTACAAACGCAAACTTTGATCCTGCCAGGATCACAAAACTGATCAGCGAAGGACTGTCAATACGGGACAGTCTGAAAGCAAAAAGCTCTGTTAAACCCGGCCATGATACTGCCCTATGGCAAGGGAAAACAAAAGATGAATTTCTTGAAAAAGCAAAGGAAAACGGGGTACTTTCCACAGTGAACGAAGACGTAAGATCATTAAGAGAACTACTGGTTTACGGGCTAAAAGGTATTGCTGCTTACGCTGATCACGCTGCAGTTCTGGGTTATGAAGATGATTCCGTTTATTCATTTTTTGCTGAAGCCCTTGAAAGCACAACAAAAGATCTGTCAACCGATGAAATGGTAAGCTGGGTACTGAAGGCAGGAGACTATGCAGTAAAAACCATGGCCCTGCTGGATAAAGCCAACACGGAAACCTACGGTAATCCGGAGATAACAAAAGTAAATATCGGCGTACGCCGGAACCCCGGAATACTGATATCCGGCCATGACCTTAAAGACATGCACGAGCTTCTGGAACAGACAAAAGGAACAGGCGTGGATGTATATACACACGGCGAGATGCTGCCTGCGAACTACTATCCCGCGTTTAAAAAATACGACCACTTTGTCGGCAACTACGGAGGGTCATGGTGGAGCCAGAACAAAGAGTTCGAATCCTTTAACGGCCCGATACTCATGACCACCAACTGCATTATTCCGGTAAAAGACTCTTACAAAGACAGGATTTTCACAACAGGTATGACCGGATATGAAGGGATCGCTCATATCCCTGACAGAACAGACGGAGGCACCAAGGATTTCTCAGCACTAATTGAGTTGGCAAAAAAATGCGAATCCCCTGTAGAGCTTGAAACAGGCGAGATAACAGGAGGGTTCGCCCATGACCAGGTATTCAAGCTTGCTGATAAGGTTGTTGATGCAGTCAAAACCGGAGCTATCAAACGCTTTGTCGTTATGGCAGGCTGTGACGGAAGACAAAAAGCCAGAAGTTATTTCACGGAAGTAGCTGAGAATTTACCCAAAGACACAGTCATCTTAACCGCAGGCTGCGCGAAATACAGGTACAACAAACTTAACCTCGGCGATATCGGCGGCATACCCAGGGTGCTTGACGCAGGCCAGTGCAACGATTCCTATTCCCTCGCGGTTGTTGCCCTTAAACTAAAGGAAATATTCAATGCTGATAATATAAACGATCTGCCTATTTCATTCGACATTGCATGGTATGAACAGAAAGCAGTAGCTGTATTACTCGCACTTCTTGCCCTCGGCTTTAAAGGAATGAGGCTTGGTCCCACGCTTCCGGGATTTCTCTCACCAAATGTTGCAAAAGTTCTTGTTGAAAATTTCGACCTTAAACCCACAGGCCAGGTAAAGGAAGATATTAAAGCAATGATGGCCGGCAGTTAATTCTTTTTGTATTATAGAATAAGAATAAAGGAGGCTGACTATGGCTTACAGAATAAATGCTGATGAATGCACCGCGTGCGGAACCTGCGAAGATGTGTGCCCTGTGTCCTGCATCTCGGACAGAGGTGACGGCATACGGGTCATAGATGAAGATGAATGCACAAGCTGCGCTTCATGCGCAACGGAATGCCCTGTGGAGTGCATATCAGAAGTCTGAAAATACAGGGGGACTATGGTCTCATAGTCCCTCTTATTAAAGCTGTAATCCGTTATACCGCCCCTTTAAGCATAAAAATCCCGGTAAACTCTATCACTTAAGTCTGACCTGTCTTAAACTTAAATTTCCATTCTTATTAAAAATTGATCTGGGTCAATTACCCCATCCGGATAAAATGCTATATTATATTTACAAACACAAAAAGTATTATTACAGGAGTCCATTCATGAAAAGAAAGATCATCAGTATCGACGAAAACAAATGCAACGGATGCGGCCTATGCATACCGGATTGTCCTGAAGGAGCACTTCAGCTTATAGACGGTAAAGCCAGGCTCATAAGCGATCTCTTCTGCGACGGCCTGGGAGCATGTATAGGCACATGTCCGGAAGGTGCGATCACAGTAATAGAGCGCGAAGCAGAAGCGTATAATGAAGCAAAGGTTATGTCCAATATAATAAAACAGGGAGAGTTGGTTATCAAAGCCCATCTCGAACATTTGGCAGATCATGGCGAGACCGATTTATATGACCAGGCTGTCGATTACTTAAAGAAAAATAACATAAATATACCCGAACTTAAAACAAGTGTATGCAGCCCCGAACCGCTGCATTCTCACACTTCCCCTTTCGCATCCTGCCCCGGCTCTGCTGCGAGAAGTATTGAGAGAGAAAGTAGTGCTGATAATACTGTATCTGAAAAGATAGAATCCGAACTCCGCCAGTGGCCTGTGCAGCTTAAGCTCCTGAATCCTGCGGCGCCGTATTTTAATAATGCCGACTTGTTAGTGGCAGCAGACTGCACGCCGTTCGCGTACGGTGACTTTCACAGAGACTTCCTCAAAGATAAAATAGCAATAATGTTCTGCCCCAAACTTGATCCGGATATTGATGAATATATCGATAAAATGACGGCTATTCTTTCAAATCATGAAATAAAATCAATAACCATAGCCCGCATGGAAGTGCCTTGCTGCGGAGGTATAAATTATGTACTCGATCAGGCAATGGAGAAATCCGGCAAAAAAATTCCTTTAAAAGAATATATAATAACTATCAAAGGCCAGGCAGCATAATATTACATTAACACCTGATGATTCCCGTCGTCTTCACATCTGCAGTGGCGATCAAACCAGTAGGGATCTTTTGTTTCAATGCATTGATTATAAGTAATTGTCATTTTATATTCACAAAAATTTTTAATTCTGTTTATCATAACCATTTTTTCTTTTTAAATAGAAAAACCATCAGTATACCTATCAGCACCATTATCCCGAGCACTATGAAATACCCGTCCTTATATTCCAGTTCGGGCATGTATTTGAAATTCATTCCGTAAATTCCGGCAAGAAATGTAAGAGGCATGAAAATAGTCGCTATTATTGTCAGCACTTTCATGATCTCATTCATCCTGTTACTGATGCTTGAAAGATACATATCGTGCATGCTTGTAAGCATTTCCTTGATCGACTCTATTATATCCATGATCTGAATAACATGATCCTGCACATCCCTGAAAAACGGGACAGTAAGCTCCTTTATAATTATCATATCCTCCGCAGAAGTCAGACTCCTGAATATCTCGCGAAGAGGCCACACAGCTTTCCTGAGCTGAAGCGAAGTATTTTTAAGCGCGTGTATTCTCTGGAGAGTTTCCTGTGACGTTTTTTCTAAAAGCTCATCTTCAATACTTTCCATCTGTTCTGCGATCTCTTCAAAGACCATGAAGTACCTGTCGACTATTTTGTCCATAATTGCATAAGCAAGATAATCTGCACCCTTCCTCCTTATACGTCCCCTGTTACTCCTTATTCTTTCTTTAATCTCCGTGAAAATCTTTTCTCCTCCTTCTTGGAAGGAAAGTACGCAATTATTTTTAACCAGTATACTCACCTGCTCTGAAAATAAATCCGTATTCTCATGTTCCATACGCAGTGACTGCAGAACAATAAATAAATAATCATCAAATTCCTCGATTTTTGGCCGTGCTGCAGTATTGAGTATATCTTCAATGGATAAATTATGAATTTCAAATTTATCGCCTATTTTCTTTATCAGTTCCACATCGTGTAATCCCTTAACATTGATCCAGTGTACATAGTTTTTTTTATTAAGGCTCCGCAAGAGCTTTGAATTTAATATTTGATTTATAGCCTGCTCACTGTTTTTCCCAGGAATATTTATTAGTTCTTCTTCGAGATTCTTTCCATTGTACCTGAAAATATTTACTTTAATATTTTCCACTTTTCTTTCACCGGTGTGCACAGGGGTTTCAGGAAGCGAACGGGCTTTTTTACTTAATTTTTTAATTAAAGGGAACATAGTAAAATACCTCTTTTTGTGAAAAAATAAATACTTTCTTGAAATACAATGTAAAATTGGTCACGACTATTTTTTTCCCGAAGACTTGAATTTTGATTTAATTTTATCGAACCAATCTCTGACCGTTTCTGTTACAGTCGGTCCCAGGACAGCACCTATAGGCCCCGGAATCAATACCATCCCAACATATATGCTTGCCAGCCATACAGGATCAATATATGCCCAGTGTGTTAACAGATCACCTTTATAAATTACAGGAACACGGAGTATATCACCTGCGACACCGCCTAACCCTATGATTATTCTCATATCGATTTTCTTATTAAAACTTATTTCGCCTTTCCCGCTGGCATCCAGCCCGACACCTTCCATTTTTAATGAATTAATTTTAATTATTTCTTTCCTGATCTCATAGTTCAACTTCAATGATTTAAATTCCGTGCTTTTCCCTTTCGGGCCAACTAGGTTCAAGAATTTTCCCAAAGAAAATAATGGTTTTAATATATTCGCGTATCCAAAAAGTTCACCATCCCGAATTATTATTTCCCCATCGGCTTTAATGTTTTTTTTAAAATCCTCGCCCGAATTGCCTCTTGATGTCAGATTGAGATTTGAATATATTTGCCCTGATACATATTTTGTATCTGTATATTTTAAAAATAATTTTCCTGCGTCAATGTTATAAGACTTTAAATTTAACTTATATTTTTGAAAATCTCCCAAGATTATATTAGCCTGGGCTTCAATATTCCCATCATAGATGGAAGCCTTCGATATATCTATAAGCACTGAATTATTGTTGTAAATGAGATTGCAATCCACATCAGTAAACTCGTAATCCATAAAATTAATCTTTTGGGATAATATAAAGATCTCTGATGTTACTTTTTTTTCATTACCTTGAGCCCGGTTTCCATTTTGATAAAAAAAACTAATGAAAATTCCGATTAGATCAAGTACTGGTTTCACAGCAATCTCCCGGGCATTGATTTTAATGCTGGAATTCACTCCCATGTCTTCTATAAAGACAGTACCTTCAGCCATCGCATCTATTAAATCTTTAATATTTATTCTTAAATCTTTAAAAGTAAGAGAATTTTTACTATAAGAATATTCAACCATGGCTCCAATATTGATTTGCGATAGTTCTGTCTTTTTATCATCAAAAAAAACATTCTTAACTAGCATTTCATTGATATCAATAAGGGCAAGTTGGTTCGGATTATTTTTTATTGTAAATGTGCCTGTCAGCCTCGGTTCACCAATGTTATTAACATTATTATTGAGATATTTTCTAAGAGAGTAAACAGGGAAATCCTTCAGGGAAACTTTGAGATATATATCCATAGCTTTAAGATCAATTTTACCAGGATTTACATTATCCAGTATTCCCTCTAATTTCAAATATCCTTTATTATAAATTAGTACAGAAGCAATAATATAGTCATTTATAAATCCTTTTCTTACAGTCAGACTATCAAATAACAGCATATCGTTGATCATTCGAGCCGAATCAAAATAATTTATAATAACGTTGTTAAATGAAATCTTTTTTATTTTGGAAAATATTGAAGCTGAAGTATTACCTGTTACCTTAATGTTTTTAAGAAAGACACTTTGAAGATTCAAATTACCATTAAGGATACTCAGGCTTTTTATCTTGATATTTGCAGCAAGAAGAAAAAGTAAAGAAATCTCAGCCCTGATTTCCCGGCATTCAATTAAAATAAAAGAAGGGGTAATTTTTTTATATTTAACTTTAACATTGTTCAAAGTTAAATATAATGAAGGGAAGAATTTAAATTGCATATCTTCTGCTGAAATCTTAAAATCCGGACTTTTGTTTAGATAATCCAGGATATGATTTTTATAGTAATCTTTATCTGTTAGACTTGATAAAAACAGGACAGCAGCAGCAAGTACTATAACAATGCAGAAAATGAACATGACCTTTTTAATAAATAGTTTTTTTATCATAGTAAACACAAGAATAAAAATCACACCTTATTTTTCATTGATCTTAACTGAAATTAAATAAGGCTCCACTCCATTTAACTTTTTTCCCAAGCAGCCTGATATAATTCTCCTTCCTTTCTTCATAATTCAATGACTTCCTTGCTTCCTGCAAATCCAAAAAACTAATATTAGATATCGCGATGCTATCAAAATTAGCGTTCAAATCCTTAATCTGATCATTGGAAAGCTGCACACTCTTCGACATATAGTTATCCTTTTCAAGTGTGTATTGAGCAGAACTACAATAACAAGAAATAACTATAAATACAACTGGTATTAATCTATTGAATCTTTTTATATTCATTCCTCCCCGGATAAACTTTTACACACGTTTAAGGATTATAATTAATATATTACTCATCTTGACCGACTTTTTCTGTTAATATAGATTACATAATGAAAAGTCGGTCAAGATGAGTATATTATTTTTATATTTGACTTTTACATTATGTCATAATAATGAAGTATTATGATTTCTGATTGCATAAATTTCAAATGAAAAAAAAGAAAATCATTATTGCGATTCACGGTCTTGGTATAAAGCCGCATAAATGGCTTTTAAAGCACTGGTGGAAAAAAGCTATACATGAAGGACTGAATAATATCAATAAGAATAAATTCTTTTTTAAACTTTCCATGTCCTACTGGTCTGATATACTCCACCCTAAGCCACTGTCGGTTTTCATCTTTAATAAAAAAGATCCCCTTTTCTTAAATGAGCCCTATAAAAAAACCAAATCCAAGGGAGAGAAAGAAAGTTTTGCCAAATTAAAAATGTTTGCATTGAATAAATTGGAAGACATAATTGATAAAGCCTCTTTCAAAAAAAACAGAATATTTAACTTAGATATAATTTTCGAGTCCGTAATTAAAATATTATTCAAAGACCTGGATGCATATTACAGGGAGAATGTAGAAGATAAAACAGCCAGAATAAAAGATGAGATGCGCAGCAGGTTAACGAACCTGCTCAATAAATATAAGAATTATGAAATACTCCTGATTGCACATTCAATGGGGACAATCATTTCATATGACGTACTGACCTACTGCCTTACTGATGTTAAGATCAATACATTTGTCACAATAGGCTCGCCTCTTGGGATGCCTTATGTAATGAAAAAGATATTTAAAGAACAGGGTAAAACCTATAAAAAAACAACATTACTGGATACTCCGGAATGTATTAAAAAATCATGGTTTAACTTTTCAGACCTTGACGATAAGGTCGCAATTATATACCGGCTGGCTAATAATTATAAAGCAAATTCAAACAATGTAGCTCCTGTTGATATTACCGTACAAAATGATTATGAATATTAAAAAATGAAAAATCCTCATAAATCATATGGTTACCTGCGCGCTCCTGAAGTTTCTGAAGTAATATATAATTTTTTCGAGCTTCTTTCTGCCAATGCCTTTTATGTTCAACAG
>CAZVYR010000148.1:0-9245 GCA_964631555.1 uncultured Leptospirales bacterium | reverse complement strand
CTCGCGGTCATATTTCAGGCATGACCGGGGACGGAGTTAACGATGCCCCTGCTCTCAAACAGGCGGATATTGGTATTGCCGTTAGCGACGCAACTGATGCTGCCCGGGCTGCTGCTGCATTAGTATTAACAGCTCCCGGTCTTTCAGTTATTATCAAAGCTATAGAGGAAGCCCGAAAGATATTCGAACGTATGAATTCATATGCGATCTACCGGATTACCGAAACGATCCGTATTATGTTTTTTGTTGTAGTGGCAATGCTGGTGTTTGATTTTTATCCTATAACATCAGTTATGATAATATTGCTCGCTGTTCTTAATGATCTGCCAATTATGACTATTGCTTATGACAATACCTGGCTTGATCCGAAACCGGTACGTTGGAATATGCACCGAGTTCTTACAATCTCAACCTTTTTAGGACTTATAGGAGTAATCGAAACATTTTTATTACTCGCTATCGCCAGATTATGGCTCGGATTAGATATCGCCCATTTACAATCATTCATTTACTTGAAATTAGCTGTGGCAGGACATATGACACTGTTTGTTGTCCGAACTAAGCAGCCATTCTTATCAAAACCTTATCCGAAAAAAATACTTCTGCTTGCCATTCTCGGAACACAAATTTTAGCAGCGTTTATAGTCGGATTCGGCATTTTCGTGCCGTCTATTCCATGGAGTTATGTAGGTTTGATTTGGGTTTATTGTGTTATCTGGGCATTTATTGAAGATCGGGCAAAATTAGAAATTTATAAACATCTTAATTTAACAGGTAAACGACATAAAGGTTTCTTAGGAATATTAAAAAGTCCATTACACCAGCATGACTCTATTTTAAAAAAATAATTTGTTACTCCAGTTTTAGGCGGTCAGTCCAATATTATTATATTCATAATTATACAGTTGATGGATAACATTACATTTAACATATTATCCATCAACACAGAAAAAAATCTATAAGCCTGTCCCGGGAAAAAATCAAAAAACAGCTTCAGCACAGATAACTCACCTGATTTTTTGAGAAATATCCGGAAAATCAGGTTGACTTCCGGCAGCCTTCCTGTTGACCTTCTGATAATACTGTCACCAGGTGCTGCAATGAACTTCGAACTTATTAACCGTGTTATTGAGAATATTTCCAGTGTTATTGTAGGTAAACTTCAGTCAATCGAACTGCTCATGGTCGGACTGCTTGCGGACGGCCATATCCTTATTGAGGACATCCCCGGACTAGGTAAAACACTTATAGCCAAATCCCTGGCAAAAAGCATAGGGGCGTCCTTTAAAAGAGTACAATTCACTCCCGATCTTTTACCTGCGGATATAACAGGATTTAATATATATAACCAGAATTCGGGAGAATTTGTTTTTCAGCCAGGGCCTGTAATTACGCATGTTCTTCTTGCAGATGAAATAAACAGGACAATACCCAGAACCCAGTCGAGCCTGCTTGAAAGCATGGAGGAACGTCAGGTAACGGTAGACGGTAAAACATATCCTCTTCCTAATCCTTTTTTTGTGCTTGCGACCCAGAATCCCATAGAACTGGAAGGCACCTTCCCTCTGCCTGAAGCCCAACTGGACAGATTTCTGCTGCGTATTCGTCTCGGATATCCTGAGCACAGTGAGGAGCTGAGCATTCTTGACCGTTTTCAGGCAAATGACCCGCTTGAAGAACTCGATTCGGTAACAGGTCCGGAGGATATTTCAAAGCTGCAGCAGGCAAGAAAAAATATTCATATATCAGGGCCGGTAAAAAAATATATTGTGGATATTGTGGAAGCGACACGTAAAAACGAAGCCCTCAGGCTCGGAGCGAGCCCCCGCGGCTCCCTTGGGCTCATGAGAGCGGGACAGGCCCTCGCCGCATTGAATGGACGCGATTACGTGCTTCCTGATGATGTCAAGTACCTTGCGATTCCCGTACTTGCTCACAGGCTCATTCTGAAAGAGGAAGAAGAGCTTCGCGGATTGACACAGGAATCGCTGCTTGAAGAAATAATTTCAGGAATGCCGGTACCGTCCGCGTAGCGGGAGTCCAGACATGGAAGCAGTACAAGACCGCAGAATTACAAGCATTTTTACATCAACAGTAATACTTATTCCGGTGGGTATTTTTTTATTCATAGCTCTCTTAAACAGGGAATACGGCCTTGCTGTTCTTTGTTTGATTATCTTTGGCATTACATTCATATTCAGGTTATGGGCCAGGTACAGTCATCTTAAAATTAAAGTCTCGTCATTTATTGACAGAAAGAAATATTTTTGCGGCGATGACTTGTCTCTGGATATCGTCATAGAAAACAGGAAGTTCCTTCCGGTTTCTGTTGAGGCTTTTTTTTCGAATAATAATTTTTTATCAGGGTTTTCAACTGATAATGATACGGTATCCGGGGACAGCCTGTTATGGTATCAGAAGGTTATTTTCAACTGGAAGCTTAAGGTACTTAAACGTGGAGTACACGAAATCGGCCCTCTCAGAATAAAAGCCGGGGATATGTTCGGCTTTTTTAAAAAAGATACCGGGCCCGCTCTATCCCGGCAGATCATTGTATACCCCCGAATTGTTCAGCTAAAACCGTTCTCTATACCCAGGCGCGACTTCTTCGGAGCCCCTGGCGGCAAGAGCCCTGTCCATGACCCGGTTTACATTCTGGGAACAACCGATTATCATCACGGGCGTCCGGCAAAGCGAATACACTGGAAGGCAAGCGCGCGTCATTCCCGTTTGCAGGAGAAAATTTTCGAATCTTCCCATCAGGAGAAAGTTCTTATTATTATTGATGTTGCGGAATTTATGCACACCAGGGCTGAAGAAGCATTTGAACGAGTACTTGAAACTGCAGCGTCCGCAGCAGTCACTATAAGCAGGCAGGGCTGCGCAACCGGTCTTGTGACCAATTGTGCAATGAAGGGAGGAGACGGGCCGCTTGTGCCTGTATCCGCAAGGACGTCCCAGCTTTCTTTAATTCTTGAAGCAATGGCCCGGCTTAAAATTGAGACTTCGGATTCCATCGTAAATATTCTGCGGCGCGGAATAATGATACCTGCAGGCACAAGTTGTATGTTTTTTTCCGTTAAGAAAGATAAATCCGCGCATGAGGTAATTCATCATTTAAAGCACCGCAGAATGCCGGTTGTATTTTATTCTTTTGAAAGGGCCATGGAATTACGAAAAGATCTAACCGATGCCAGTATACCGGATTTTCCGGTAAATGGATAAAGATGATTTCCGGAAAAAAAACAACGCTGCCTTTTCTTCTGAACAGCATAATGGAAATATGCTGGATGTATGCTGTGGCCGTGTTCTCAACATCCGCATTTGAAAGCTATGTATTTCCTTTTACAGGCGCAGTAATTGTCTTTGCATCTTCAGCATTGATAATGCATCTGACAAAAGGCAAAGGGTTGCGGAGAATATATCTGATTATTTTGCATGCTGCCGGCTTTGCGGCAGCTTCAATTGTTACGCTGTATCTGACATATCATACATCCTATCCCGTAACAGGACCAGGATGGCTCGCTGAAATATTTACCATGGACAGGCCTGCTCTTGAATGGCTTGTTTTTATTATCATACTTCTGTGGTGCCTTTTTTTCTGGATAGGAGGATCAGCCGCATCCCGAAGAACCATCAACTATTATTCAATTTGCACAAGGTTTGACCTCGGGATAGCCATGTTTTTCTCCCTGTTATTATTAAAACTTTTGATAAATGTAAAAGGCGGCATTCAGATAAATGATGTATCCCTTAACTGCGTCTTTCCGTTCTTTTTGATCAGCCTGACTGCTCTTGGAATATTAAAAGCCCGGAACGGATCAGGAACATTCCTGCCCGGATATCGCGGCATAGGAACCGTTGCCGGAATAGCAGGCGTAATACTTATATGTATAGCGATCGTGTTTCTTTTTCTGCCTCTTTTTACACAAATAGCGGATGCTGGTTATGTTGTAATTAAATCCGGAGCGAATTTCATAGCTCCTGCGATAATAAGCTTTCTTCGCTTTTTCTTACTCCCGCGAAATATGCGGGAGAATCCGCCGGGGAGTTCTTCCGGGACTGGCACACAATATAAACTCCCTGAAGGTGAAAACATACCTGGATTAGCTGAGATTATAATAGCATGGGCATTAAAAATTATTTTGCCGGCACTGCTTGTAATTGCACTGGGATTTTTACTGTATTGTCTGTTCAGGTGGATGTTTTCCAGAACAGCCGCAGCCGACGCCCGCACAGAAAAGAAAAAATATACATTACGGTGGTTCTTCCGGCTGCTGTCTTTTCTCTCCTTTGTTTACAGACTGATTTTGATGAAGCTCCGGGGATACGGCAGGGCCTCGGAACTATATCAAATGCTGTTATTATGGGGACATCGAAGCGGAGCTACAAGACATTTAAACGAGACCCCGCTTGAATACGGTGAAAGGCTGGGAAACAGATTCCCGCGTCTGGGATATGAAATTAAATCAATTGTCAGTGCCTTTAATGCAGAGATATACGGCGGAATAAGCCTGTCACGGGAAATTACAGCAAATACCTGTTCAGCATGGCGAAGGCTGCGCAACCCGTGCAACTGGCCCGCAAGGCTCAGGTGTCTTCTATTCAGCAATGATGATTAATGCCAGTTCTTTTGACAGGAATAATGCGGTGTTTTATGTCGTTCCATATTTTTTTCTTTTGCAGTCTCAGGTCAAACTCATGCTGAAAATTTAGCCAAAACTGCGCTTCAATTCCAAAATAACGCTGTAATCTCAGAGCTTTATCAGTAGTTATTGCCCTTTTGCCGTTGATGATTTCACTTAGGGATATTTAACTTGTCTTTCCGGGAATTACGCCTATCGTCGCTACTTTTAATTATCAATAGATAATAAAGTTTATCAGGCAACTATAATAATATCCGGTTTGAGAGTTGGTTGCGGTGATTTTAATGTTATATTCACCGGCATCTGTTATCTTTCCGGAATTATTCCGGCCATTCCAGATGATAGGGTTATCAAGTGAATCGAACTCGCCGTTAAATACATCGTCTCCATTTATATCATAGATATTTATAACAACTTTATCGACTACAGGTATCGGCGTATCGTTATATCGGATTTTCAATAGCTGCGAATGCGGATTAAATGGCACAGGATAAATTATTATTTTATCATCATCGTTGTTGATGTTTTCGCAGCGAAAGTTTAAAAAGGTGAAAAAGGTGAAAAAGATAAAGATGATGATAAAAAATGTTTTAAATAATAATCTCATATTTCCTAATTATCTTTATAAAGATCTTTTGTCAATTTAAAAATGATCAAAATAAATGGCGGTGAAACAGATACTTATTTGCCGGACTTTTGAACTGCATTTATAACGCAGCTGAAAAATCCCTATTTCTTTGCAGCCTGGAATTCATTTGCAGATTCGAAATAATTTATATATTATTATTTAAATAAAATTTGTTATATTGAATTATTTACGGATAGAAATTGCAAACCAAACGGAGAAAATATAATTTACTCATAGAGTTTAAATTACAATTAGTTTTAATATAAAATAATTTTAGTCAAGATTAAGGATCGGGTTAAGAATCAAACCTTTTTCAGAAGTCTATTGCCCCGGATTTTTATCCGCAGGTTTGCATCCGATTTTCCTGTTATCAATTTCCTGATTTATTAGATCACGCACTTCAGGTGTATAATCAGCAATTCTATCAACTTCTGCAAATAATTTTTCATCTGACCATTCTTTTATTTTTTTTTGAATTGCTTCTAAACTTGGTGCTGTCATGGCTCTCTCCTGAATTTAAATTATATAAAAAATATAATAAAATAAATCAAAACAATCAATTATAAACTTTTTTAGGGGATATTACGTTCTTTTTAAACATGATCACCGGGCATTTCCCGTCCGGCAGACTATATATATCTTTTTCAAAAATTATCCGGTTGAGTATCCGGCATTGGCCCTGTTTATCGGGAGATATTATCAAGGGTATTGTGTATCTCTAAAAGTGTGATCACAGTAAACCTTGTATCAGAAACATTGAATATGAGTAGTAATGAAGCAGGCAAACTACTTTATAAATACGATATTTCTTAATCTCTTTGCCAAATTATATTCCGGTGTTGACAAAACAAGAGTTTTGACGAATGGGCAGAGGTAATGGGAGACAGCATCATGACCACTGCTCTTTTAAACAGGTTATTACATCACGTACTCGTATGCACTTTAGTGTGTTCAATATTAATGTCAGTTCTGTTAACAGGAATGATTCGTTGTTCTATGTCGTTCCACACTTTTTTCTTCTGTAATCTTAGATCATATTCATTCTGAAGATTTAACCAAAATTGTGCCTCAATTCCAAAATAACGTTGTAATCTTAATGCTGTATCAGCAGTTATCGCCCTTTTCCCGTTAACAATTTCACTTATACGATTTGGTGGTACTGAGAGATCTCTCGAAAGTTTGTTTATACTTATGCCTAAAGGTTCAAGGAAATCTTCTCGTAAAATTTCTCCCGGACTTATGGGATCAAGATTTCTTTTTGTTGCCATTTTAACACCTCAATGGTAATCGGTAATTTCTACATTGTAAGCATGACCTTCATTCCAATTGAAACATATACGCCATTGATCATTAATGCTAATTGCATATTGTCCTTTTCGATCACCTGATAATGAATGAAGTTTATTGCCAGGAATCAACATTAATGATCTAAGAGATGGAGCAGCTTGAAGGTGCATTAATTTTTTTCTTGCTTGTCTTTCAAAGGATTGGAATTTTCTGACCCATTGGTCGTTATAGAGTTTTTCCGTATCTTTGCAAGCAAATGATTTTATCATATGTTATTAGTATTATGTTTATCGTAATATGTCAAGCATAATTTATTATCTAAAGGCGTGTTCTCTGTTTCTACTTTTTTAATACACATCAGATCGTTATACTGGATTTAAATTTGAGTGATATATCGGGATTTGAGATTCTTAAAACGATATAGAGTCATTCTCCTTCGTGTTATGTGGTTATGATAACTGCGTCGCGGATAAAGGGGAATAGAGAATGGGCTTTTGAATTTGAGGCGGATAGTTTTCTGCGGAAGCTGTTTGTTCGCGGAACTTGCAGTTTGTGAGCACCAGTATGATCTGTTATTGTATAATCTGGTATTGTTATTTTTTCTTTATATCCTTAAATACAGACTCTACATTATATTCATCAAGCCATTTGTGCCTTTCTTTTGTATAATCACCGCTGCCGGAATCGAACTGGTGCAGAAAACGCAGCATCCCGTCAGGGCCAAGGGATTTTCGTAAAGCGTTAAAGCCTATTCTTCTGATTTCATCCGGTTTTAAATTTGCTTTCATTTTAATATATTCTCCTGAACCCATATTAATGGATTGTATACGCTGACTTTTAATTTATCTTCATTTTTAACTGCAAGCCTGAATATTTTATCATCAGTAGTTAATAGAACATCAGCATTTCCTTTTTCAGCACAGGCAACATGAAAAGAGTCAAAAGCTTTAAAACCAAAAGACTCTAATTCCATTGCCCTTTTTTTTACATTCGTATCAGCATGTATTACTGGCGATATATGCACTGATAATGATTTCAATAAGGATCTGCGCATTATATCCGGCGTTTTTTCAATTTCCAGTTGAATGATATTGCTGCCGATTATTTTATATCTGCCTCTTCTTGAATATTTTAATATCATAATGATTGCTTCTGTTTCAAGCCGGATTCTATCCTGGGTCTGATCATCAAACGGCCTGTTCAGACAACATACATCAAGATATATTCTGAGGATTTTAGGCATTTATAGTATATTCCAATCCTGATTTTTGTAGAATTATAATAATTTATTTGTATGCTATATGGCAATCAAAAAATAATTTATATTAGCAGATTGTTGAAACATCAGATTGCTGTTTTTCCGGAACTAATGCATTACTGGAATGATCTCCCGGCTTTCTTTGACTGGCTGTATAATGAAAAGATAGTCCTATTGCTACTGGACTTCCTCATCTGTTATACAGCTTTTCACGGCACACAACAAATGGTAGGTTATATTAAAGGAATTGAATTTTGATATCTTTTATTTTTTTAAAGTCTTGATCGAATGTGATCAGTTCTAAATCAAAGCTTTTGCAAATACTATATTGATATGAATCATCAAAATCTAATTTGCTTTTCTTTTTGATATTTACGATTTCTTTATAATTACCTTTGGGGAGGGAAAGGAGGCCGATTTTAGGAAGTATATCTGAAATAAATTTTAGAAAAAGTTTATAATTATTATTTCTGAAAAGAATTACCCCAATTGAATGAAGAGAGAAATCTGAAATATTTAATGTACCGATATTTTTATCAAGAAAAGATTTACATTCTTTGCTTTTATTTTGCTGTAGAAGTATCTCTAAAAATATATTGGTATCAACCAGATACATCATCTCCACTCCATGGCTTTGTGTTGTAATTCTACAGAAGTATACTTATTTTTTAAATTTGTTAATCCGCCTTCCCAATCAAATTTAAATTTATCTTTCTTCGATTTTTTCTCACCGTATTTAATTAATAAAAAGTCTATAAAATCATTAATCTCCGGAATCACTTGATCCGGTAATTTTTCAATTTTAGATTCAATATCCTGAAGTTTCATATATTTTCCCTTGTTTGGTTTACTTTTCGATTTCTTTTATAAAATAATTATCGCTTAATAGAATAGCAAACATTTTTTATTTCTATCTGTGAATGCGATTATATATTCTCCTTCGTGTTACGTGCTTATGATAACTGCGTCGCGGATAAAGGGTAATAGAGAACGGGCTTTGGAACTGGGGGCGGATAGGTTTTTGCGGAAGCTGTTTGATGTTAAGGAGTTGGAGGATTTGATTTTGGGGATATGAGAAAACCTTTTTTTAGAAGTCTATTGCTCCGGATTTTTATCCGCAGGTTTGCATCCGGTTTTTCTGTTGTCGATTTCCTGATTTATAAAATCAGGCCCTTCAGTTGTACTGTCAGCCATTCTATCTGCTTCTGTAAATAACTTTTTATCTGACTATTTTTTAATTTTTTTGAATTGATTTTGAATTTGGCGCTGGCATGGGTCTCTGCTGGATTTTGATTATATGAAAAAAATTATCTGCTTTTGCATGGAATATTATGTTCTTTTTAAACAGTAATAAAAATTATTTAATTTAACCTGTGCGTGATTTTTTAGTCCGTATTTTCTTTATTGAACGTTTTTTATTCTGGGT
>CAZVYR010000147.1:0-9255 GCA_964631555.1 uncultured Leptospirales bacterium | reverse complement strand
CAAAAGGTCTCGGAGGGCACAATGACCTTATGGCAGGCGTGATCGCGTGCCCGAACAAAAAGCTTTACAATGATCTCTGGTTTACCAGGCAGGCGATCGGAACCACGCTTGATGCTTATTCCGCGTCGCTGCTTGAGCGCGGCCTTAAGACTTTCGAAATGCGCGCTGAAAAGATGGCTGCAAACGCGTACGCAATGGCAAATTATCTTAAAGATAATCCTAAAATCTCAGACGTGCGTTATCCCGGACTGCCCGGCGATGCCGGGTACGAAACAGCTAAGAAGCAGATGAAGAACGGCTTCGGCGGGCTGATGTCATTCAATGTCGGCGACAACATAGAACACGCGAAGACCTTTATCAGCAATCTTGAGGTTATTTATCACGCGGTAAGCCTCGGCTCAACAGAAACCCTTATATGTATTCCGTATCTGACTACTATGCTTTATCTCCCTGAAGAGAGGCGCCTGTCATTCGGCGTAAAGGAAAACACCGTCAGGTTATCAGCGGGCATAGAAGACCCGTCCAGCCTGATCGCAGACCTCGAACAGGCCCTGGCTAAGGTCTAATATTACCGGGTAAGTGCCGGCACCGGCAATCTAAATCTAAATATTTTTACTGTAAACACCGTTCTGGTTACTGCAGTCGGCTTTAGCCGCTGCGTGGTTCTTGTAAACCGGCGAATAATAATTGACAATTATCGTACCTGAAGGATTCTTCTTTTCTACGGTACATTTCCCTATCAGGTTTTCCGCAGGATAAGATTCTGTCTTTGAACCGAAAGCAGAACACAGGTCCCTGGCAAGAGAGACCAGTTCAAGAGAGCCTGAGTATACATTACAGGTACCGCCGGACTGGATCATATTGCATGTGAATGCACTGTCTTCGTCTTTATTCTTGTTATTGCATTTTGAGTTAATTATAAAAAGAGGTAAAATAAAAAGCAGGATTGCGATAAATAATTTGTTGGTCATTAATGCCCCCTGTTTAAAAATTTAGCCTGCTTTCATTATAGCAGAAGAGCAGGGGAATTCAAGAAAAAGAAATACTCCCACTCATTTTTTTTAAGTCCCCCTCAGGGGGATTCAGAGGGTGAAAAAACAAAAGACAGTGCTTTTACCAGATTTCTTTATTCCAGATAATATTTTATGAAAGAGAAATTAAACAAACTATATCGTGAACTGAAAGATAAAATAACCATATCCAGGTTGAAGGAAATATCTGTAGTTATAATAAACAAATTCAAAAGCAAAGACTACCGGTACCTGGTGCAGTTCGCTAAAACAGTGGGCATTGAGTCTGCGAACCTGGATACGAACAGGGTATTTGCAAAGATAATCCAGGTTTATCATCCTGATAAATTCACTATTATTCACAAAGAAATAGACTCCAGGTTTAAAGATAATAATTTCGAAGAACTGCTTCGTCTGAAGAATACTTACCTGGTCGACCTGAAGACAATACGCAGCGCCATTGATTACACTTACGAAGACCAGGAAGAGCAATATTACGGTGAAGAGGACTTCGGCTACGACGAATTCGATCTCGGCAAATACGCCGAGATGTACGAATACGAAGAAGAAGAACAAATATTCGAGGATGCGTACGCGGTTTACGAGCACAATTTCATCCAGGCTGTTAACGAGCATTTTTTCGGCAATCTCGAGCATTCTGTTTCAATGACCGATCTCAGGAACCTTGACGGCGAGCTGGATCTTTCCGATTTCGATATTACCGATCTCGACGGCCTAGAAAACTGCACTAACATTTCAGTGCTGAATCTTGCAGGCAACAATATCATAAAGATCCATCAGCTCTGCGTTCTCTCGCGCCTTGAAGCGTTGTACTTGTCCGAAAACGATATCGAAGATATAAGCTGCCTGGATACGCTTTCAAAGCTTGTCGAGCTTGACATCTCGTTCAATCATATTGACGATATATCCGTGCTGCTTGAGCTCGGCAATCTGAAGTATGTGAACATATTACAGAACCCAGTAAGCGACCTTTCGGTTATTGAAAAGTTAAAAAAGAAGGGCGTGATTGTTATTTATTAGACGATACAGCAAAATTATATTATATTAAAAGAAATAATATTATTTAAAACCATTTACATAAGACATGATACTCATCAATTTCCCCTCTCCACAGGTAAAACACGTCTGTATTTAAATTTTAGTACTATGGGGAGAGGGGTTAGGGGTGAGGGCATAACGGATCATTTATAATTATTTTTTAGTATAGTGCGTAACCGATAAATTAGTCTGATTTCAATCAATTTCACGCCACAAATAGTCCGTCCATGTCCTTAGTGGCTTAGGCAGCGTCCTGCTGCCTAGAAATTGATTGAAATCAGACTAATTTATCTGAGATCATTTTAATATCAAAAAAATAAATCAGATTTAATTAAATATTATAAGAAATAATTATAACAATTTATTGTAAGGAAAAAGGAGAACCGCCATGGCCACAGCAATACCGTTCCCGATGGTAAAGTCAATACACGGGCGCTTAGGAAACTTCGTATTCTATTTCAGGCCCGGACAGCAGTGCATTCGCACACATGTTGTCCCATACAATCCCGATACAGAAGCTCAGAGAATAGTGCGCCGCGCCTTCGGCGACGCAGTCCGCTCATGGCAGTCCATGTCAGATGACGAAAAGAACACATACAACAGGAAAGCCCGCTTTCTTGACATGAGCGGTTATAATCTCTATATTTCCGAATATATGAAAACATATATTTCAGTAAAATCCCCGAATCCGGCCACGTCCGGGAGTTCTGATTCGGCCATATCATCCCCTTCAACTAATTCTCTCACCTCCGTTTCAAAACCGAAAAGTAAAGCTCCCGGCTTAAATCCGGATGCCGGTACATCAAAACTCAGCCCTGACTGACAAAAAACGATAAAATTATATTTTTGGCATGACAATTTTATTATAAAGTTACAACCTGAATACAGGCTGCTGGTTAGGGCTGTCTCATACTAATATAATTAGCCCTCTCCCGTGCTTGCATGGGAGAGGGCGGCCGAGCGGCAGCGCAGGCCGGGTGAGGGCACAAAAGCAGATTATTATACTTTTCAAATCATTTTAAAGAAACAGGAACAATGCCCGGTATAAAACTCTACACGAGCAACAGAATGGAAACCCTGGTTCACAGGCTTGCTGAGACAGTTGAGCCGCCTCTCAGCACCCCCTTTAAGCCTGAAGCCATTGTTGTTCAGAGCAAAGGCATGGAACGCTGGATATCCATGCAGCTTGCCGGAAAGCTCGGTATATGGGCCAACTGCCGCTACTTCTTTCCGAATGAGATCATCGCTGAAATATTCGCGCATTCAATTCCCGGCACAGGCACTGACAGGATATTCGATACTGACAAAGTCTCCTGGCAGATCATGAAAATACTGCCTCAATGCGCGTCAGCAAAGGGCTTTGAAAGCATTGCCGATTACATCTCAGGCACCGACCCGCTTTTCCGCGCCTACCAGCTCTCTGCACGAATAGCCGATACCTTTGACCAGTACCTGACCTTCAGGCCTGAGATGATCCTGGACTGGGACAAAGGCGCGGGCGACAACTGGCAGGCCGGGCTGTGGCGCGCCCTCATGCGGGAAATGCCGCTTCAGCATCCTCCTGCCTTAAGAAATATTTTTTTTGAAAGAATAAAAAACAGGCAGGATATCGATCTTTCCGCCCTCCCTGAGAGGATCGCGGTTTTCGGCATATCCTCAATACCGAAATACCATCTTGACATACTGGCCGCGCTGTCGCGTTACATAGACGTGAATATCTTCTTCATGAATCCCTCAATGGAGTACTGGGCAGACATTCATTCCGGGAAAAACATTGCCCTGACATTAGGGCACTATGACGATGAATCTTCCGCGGACGCGCTGCATCTTGAAAAAGGCAACAGCCTGCTCGCGTCAATGGGCAGGCAGGGAAGCGACTTCCTGTATAATATAATACAGTATAGTGACGTCATGGAATACCCGCTCTTCGAAGAGCCTGCTCAGGCATCGCTTCTCGAATGTGTACAGTACGACATCCTTCACATGCTTGACAGGGGAGCGCCCGGCGACGCCGGCCCGGCGAGTGAGTTCTCTGAAGAACAAATGTTATCCGATTCCTCGATCAGCATACATTCCTGCCACAGCGCGCTCAGGGAGATCGAAGTCCTGCACGATAATCTCCTCAACATGTTCGGCACCAGCGGCCTTGAACCCCGTGACATCATAGTAATGACCCCTGACATCGAAGAGTATTCGCCCTACATATCCGCGATATTCGACTCAAGCACTGAAGAACACAGGATACCCTATTCCCTGGCTGATATGAGCGTGAGAAAGGAGAGCCTTATAGATACTTTTTTCGCTGTACTTGACCTGGAAAAGGGCAGGTTCGGCGCGGGCCTTGTTC
This sequence comes from uncultured Leptospirales bacterium, assembly GCA_964631555.1. Taxonomy (GTDB): domain Bacteria; phylum Spirochaetota; class UBA4802; order UBA4802; family JAFGDQ01; genus CAZVYR01. The sequence goes on along the minus strand of CAZVYR010000147.1, from coordinate 4,839 downwards.
TCGACATTCTCGAGCGCGGTGAAGTGATGCGCAGGTTCGGCTTTTCCGATGACGACGTTAATATCATACGCGCCTGGATAAAAGAAACGAACATAAACTGGGGCTTAGACGCTCAATACCGCGAGGGTTTCGGCGCGCCGGCGTATAAGGAGAACACCTGGGAAGCAGGTATCGAGCGCCTCCTGCTGGGGTACGCTATGCCCGCCTCCGGCGGCGATATGTACGCAGGCATACTCCCTTATGACATAGAGGGCAGCGAATCCTCTGTTCTCGGCAGGTTCATTGATTTCTTCAATTCTCTCTCCGGCATCGTAAAGCTCCTTTCTGAGAATCATTCATTAAAAGAATGGAGCGCTGTTCTCTCGCGCGTGCTTGAACTGCCGGACACGTCATCCGATCCTTCTAATGAGATCATCCTTACGGAAACCATTGCCAGGCTGGCCGAGACAGAAGAACTCCTTGACTTTCATGAACGCGTAAGCCTTGTTCTCATAAGAGAATATATTGAAAACCGCCTGAAAGAAAGCAGGATAAGAAGCGGCTTCCTCACAGGAGGAGTCACTTTCTGCGCGATGCTTCCGATGCGCAGCATTCCCTTTAAAGTGGTATGCCTCATAGGCATGAACGACGGCGTTTTCCCTTCAGGCAGCAGGCCCGCGGGCTTTGACCTGATCGCCCTCCATCCCAGGCGCGGAGACAGGTCGAGGTCAGGCGACGACAGGTACATCTTCCTTGAATCGATTATTTCAGCAAGAAAGAAACTCTACATCAGCTACGCAGGACAGGATATACGTGATAACAGCGAAATACCGCCTTCGGTTCTTGTGAGCGAGCTTCTTGATTATATAGAGCAGGGCTACACTGTAACCGGCGCGGATATTAAGGACTATGTTTTTACCAGGCATCCCCTGCAGGCCTTCAGCCGTAAGTATTTCATGAATCTCAGGAACCTCTTTTCCTATTCAGCGGAATATCACAAAGCCGGAAAGACCGCTGCCGCTGAGAGAAGGCAGCCCGGGATTTTCATAAACGGTAAATTATCCGAACACTATGAACACGATGATATCATACTGCTGGATGATCTTATCAGGTTCTTTACTGATCCTGCAAAGCATATTATCACAAACAGGCTCGGGATTTATCTTGAAGACAGAAACGAAGTGCTCAATGAGACAGAGCCTTTTGTCCTGACAGGGCTCGACAGGTACAGGCTCGAGGATATTTTATGCGAACGCCTTGTGCGCGATGAAGACATAAGCGGCCTGTACGAGACAAGCCGCGCCGGGGGCCTTCTTCCCCACGGATTCATAGGCGAGAGTTCGTTCAAAAAACTGGTCCCTGAAATAAAGAACTTTTCGCTAAGGATAAAGGAATACGCGGCAGGCGAACTCCTGCCCCCCCTTAATATGAATATAAGAATAAAGAACATTACCGTCACCGGGGTACTTGAAGACATCCGGCCTGAAGCCATGGTCAGTTACAGGTACGCAAAAGCCAAACCTGCAGACAGAATAAGATCATGGATAAAGCATCTCGCTCTCAATGCTTCTGGCGAACCGCCTTATCCGGTTAAGTCCGTTTTGATATGCAGGGATGCCGCATGGGAAACAGACCCTGTTGACAACAGCATTGAAATACTCACTGAATTGACTGATCTGTATATAAAAGGAATGAATGAACTGATCCGCTTCTTCCCTGAGACTTCCTTAGAATACGCGGTAAGAATACTGGGAAACGATCCGCATCATAAGGCTCTTCATCATGCGGAAAACAAATGGACAGGCAGCGATTTTACACAGGGTGAAGGCTCACATCATTACAATTATTTATGCTTCAGGAATATCAATCCCTTTGACCGCGGGTTTGCAGAAACATCTTTAAAGATATATGAACCTATGCTTATTCATCAAAGAAAGATCGCAATATGAAAATACAATATTTCGACATAATAAACTCTCCGCTCAAAGGAACGAACCTGATAGAGGCAAGCGCGGGCACAGGCAAAACATACACTATAGCCGGCCTCTTTCTCCGGCTGATCCTTGAACAGGAAATACTCATAGACAGAATACTCGCAGTCACATACACTGAAGCAGCTACCGAAGAACTAAGGAACAGGATAAGGGACAGGCTTAAGCGCGCGCTGTCCGCGTTAAGAGATCCCGGCAGTCAAAACACCGGCGATGATGAGCTGCTTGCCGCACTGGTAAAGAAGTATAAAAATAATGACGCTGCTGTCTGGCGCCTCAAAGACGCACTTACAAGATTTGACGAAGCTTCAATATTCACAATACACGGCTTCTGCAGAAGAATGCTGACTGAGAACGCGTTTGAAAGCGGTTCTTTATTCAATGCCGAACTCATCACTGATCAGTCAGACCTGCAAAGCGCGATAGTATATGACTTCTGGAGACAGCACTTTTATTCAGCGTCTCCCCTGTTCGCGCAGTACGCGGATACCGCGGGCATAGATCCGTCCCATTTCTTCAACCTGCTCAAATACAATTCAATAGACCCTGATTTCGAGATCATTCCTGAGCTTGAAAAGCCCTGTTTTCAGGATAATGAAAGCAGGCTTCTGAAAGCGTATGAAGAACTTGGCAGTGCATGGCTTTCCCGCAAGACTGAAATTGAAGAAATACTCCTGAATTATGAAGGACTGAACAGGAACAAATACAATAAGAATACGGGCAAGTGGATCATCAGCATGGAGAATTACCTCAGTGCCGGCAGCCCCTTGATGATGTTTGAAAAATTCGACAGGTTTACAGCAGGCTATATTAACACATCAATTAAAAAAGGTTTTGAAGCTCCTGAACATGCTTTCTTTGATCTGTGCGGCAGGTTCCTTGATATTTATAACGCGCTGGTCTCGGACTATGAAAATTACATGGTCTTTCTTGAATTTCAGTTCTTTGATTTCCTGCGCAGGGAAACAGCTGTGAGAAAGCAGAAGTCAAATACGCTCGGGTTTGACGATCTGCTCTCTGAGATGCATTCAGCTCTTGCCGGCAATCCGGAAAGCAGCCTGGCCGCTGCAGTGAGAAAGAAATACAGGGCTGCTCTTATTGACGAATTCCAGGACACCGATACAGTACAGTACGATATATTCAGGACAATTTTTCAGGGAGATGACTGCGTGCTCTTTTTAATCGGAGACCCGAAGCAGTCTATTTATAAATTCCGGGGCGCGGATATATTCGCTTATCTCAAAGCATTAAAGAATACTGATTCGCGCTATACCCTTGGCCTGAACTGGAGATCAGTACCAGGCCTGGTAAAGGGAGTAAACACGATATTTAAGAAAAGGCAAAATCCCTTTGTTTTCAACGATATATCATTTGACGAAATAAGGCCCGGCAGGCCGGACAGGAAAGGCCTTGCCATCAATAATAAAGACGATCCCCCGTTTAACATAATGATCTTAAGAAATGACAGCCCTGAGATTGAAGAAGAGATTTATCCAAAGGGGCAGGCTGAAGCACTCATTTCAAAAGCAGCAGCAGGCGAGATATACCGCCTCGTATGTCTCGGCAGGGACGGAAAGGCAGATATAGAAGGCATGCCATTGAAGCCGGGGCATATCGCTGTTCTCGTACGCAAAAGACACCAGGCAAGAGCAGTACAGCAGGAACTCAGGAATTTCAGTATACCCGGAGTCCTTTACGGGTCGGAAAGCATATTCGTGTCTCATGAAGCAATGGAGATTGAGAGGCTTATTGCTGCAATAGCTGATCCGGGCAATGACAGGCTTTTGAAAACAGCGCTTTCTACCGATATAATGGGCCTGTCTGGAAACAGGATATACTTGCTTGAGGAGGATGAACACGCCTGGGAGAATTACTCAGGCAGATTTCACGGATATCATGAATTATGGGCTAAGAGCGGCTTCTTTCGTATGTTCATGTCGTTTATGCTAAGAGAAGATGTCCGGGAGAGGCTGCTTTCTTTTGTCGACGGCGAAAGGCGGATGACTAATATCATGCACCTGGCAGAGCTACTGCACTTCGCGGAGATTGACAGCAAACTCCACATGGAAGCAATGTTAAAATGGATCGGCGAAAGGAGAGCGCTTCAGAATGAAAGAGACGAACACCAGCTTCGCCTTGAAACAGACGATGATGCAGTCAGGATCATAACGATTCACAGAAGCAAAGGCCTTGAATTCCCGGTAGTGTTTTGTCCTTTCACATGGGAAGGCTCCGAGATCAGGGAACCAAGGCCTGTCATGTTCCATAATCCTGAAAAGAACGATATCCTTACCCTTGACCTGGAAGGAGATGAAAATAACGTTGCCCTGGCAGAGCAGGAGGAGTTAGCCGAAAACACGCGCCTTCTGTATGTTGCCCTGACAAGAGCGACTCAACGCTGCTATCTCTACTGGGGCAGGATCAATAAAACCGCAACGTCGGCGTTATCATATATATTGCACGGCAGTACAGGGAAAGATTCAAATGCCCTTGAGAGTTTAAAGCAGGACGGTATACCCGGTTATGAAAAACTGACCGCTGATATTGAAGAACTGGTAAAGGCAGCAGGAGCTACAGTCAGGATGCAAAACATCACTGATCACGAATACAGGAGTTTTATTCAAAGCATGGATAACGGCGTTCAGCTTGTCCGCAGAACATTCTCCGGAATTATTAAGAATGACTGGAAAATTTCGAGTTTCTCAGCATTGACAATAGGGCACAGGGAATACAGCGAACAGCCGGACCATGACTGGTATACAAAGCAGTTCTCCGCGAATCCGCCTGCTCAGGCGGAGAGTAATGAGCAAAGCGTATTCACATTCCCCAGGGGCGCCAACTCAGGAACGTGCATTCATGAAATATTCGA
>CAZVYR010000146.1:0-9261 GCA_964631555.1 uncultured Leptospirales bacterium | reverse complement strand
CATGCGGCAGAATCTCAGGCCCGTCAGGGCCATCCAGAATCGATATATTGAACTCCCGTCCTTCAATAAAAAGCTCTGCAAAACATTCTGATTTGTATCTCCCGGCAATCTTTCCAAAAATTGCGGTATCCCCGGGATTTCCGGTCAGTTCAACGAGTGATTCTTCATCAATACCCAGGGAAGCATGTTCCGTGACTGATTTAATGATATATCTGCCAGGGATTATATTATATGCTCCTATGTCATTACAAAGAAAAGAGTGAGGTGTCGGGATACCCGCATGGTTCATTATGTGCTTGGCAATGACTTTATTGTTCGTCATTATAATAGCTTCAGTATTTGATCCGGTATATCCCAGGGACATCGAATCCAGAAGAGCCGGTACAAGGCTTATCAATCCGCCATGACCTTCAAGAGATTCAACTATATTAAAAATTCTGAAAGGCTTGAGTCTTGAAATCTCGTTTCTTAATACTTCCATATTGATCGTGACTCCGATCTCCGCAGCCTCATAACCCATGCGCCTTAACGCCCCTGCTATCTCATCACGCTGCACAAGTACGTCCTTTTCATCCTCAGAAGCAGATTCCGGGACATGCTGGTACAATATTAGAACTCCCTTTTGGGGTGCCTGCGTGCTGTTCAAATATGTCTTTTCCTGTACTGATACCGGGATTTTCATATTCCTGATTTTATCAGGAGCCTTATCGAGCAAACCATAGCGTCTTAAACATGAATTTACAATTTCGCCTATAAGCTCTATATACGAAATGCCGGCTTTTTTACAAATAATCGGGAGATCCGAGTGACCGGGGTGCAGCCCTGCCAGCGGATTTACTTCAATGAAGTTAGGAATCCCTGCCGAATCGCAGCGGATATCCACCCTGCCGGCATCGAAGCAGCCAAGACCATCCCATGCTTTTAACGCCAGCTCTGCTGACAGTTGGGCTGTAGCATCGCTGGCAAGAACATATTCGACCAATTCATCACACTTCTCCTTGTTTATATATGAATACACGCCGGCTTCCGCCTTTTCATTCAATATTACCTCCATAACGCCGAGGGACCGTGCTTTACTGCCCGAACCTAATATGGCTACCGTGAATTCCCTGCCCGGGAGGTAAGATTCAATAAGTACCGGCTGCCTGTATACAGAAAGAAGCTCCGTGCAAACGCTGACAAGGGACTCCCTGTCCTGTATAACAGACGAGGCATTAATCCCTTTGCCCGTACCTTCGGAATACGGTTTGGCAAACAACGGATAATTCAAGCGGACTTTACCAATGTCCCCGGTATCGCGCACGAGCATAAATTCAGGCGTGGCAATTCCAAGATCGCGTACCACTCTCTTTGTGAGTTCCTTATTCAGGGTAAGGCTTAAAACGCATGGATCGGAGAAAGTATACGGGATTCCGTACGCGTCACAAAGTGCAGGAACCTGGGCTTCTCTTCCTATGCCTGAAACCCCTTCCGCGATATTAAAAATAACATCCCAGCGTTTTCCCTTGACCAGGGATTCCGCCAGGTGTTTTACGGTTCCAATGCGCTCAGTAGAAAAGCCGAGTTCATTAAGAGTCCGGTCAATAGCATCAATCGTCTCAGCAGAATCGAATTCAGCAACATCCTCTTCTGAAAAACCGATTGACCTGTAATAATCCCTCAGGTCATAGGTAATGCCTATTTTCATGTATAGATGTCTCGTTAATCAGTGCAGGTATCCGGATAAGTAAAAATATTATCCGTATAATTCCTGAGAACAACATCAGTGCCTTCCCTGCCCTGAAAATACTGCGGTTGTATGGGTATCTTCCCGCCTCCTCCCGGAGCATCTATTACAAAGTTGGGAACTGCGAACCCTGTTGTAAATCCCCTGAGGCCCTTTATTATATCAACTCCTTTTTCGACACTTGTTCTGAAGTGTGAAGAGCCTGAAATAGGATCGCATTGATACAGATAGTACGGCCTGACCCTGTTTGTAAGCAATTTATGATACAGACTTCGCAGAATATCCGTATTATCATTTATACCCTTCAAAAGAACTGTCTGGCTTCCGAGAGGTATTCCTGCATTTGAAAGCCGCCTGCACGCCTGTTCAACCTCAGGTGTTATCTCTTCAGGATGAGTAAAATGAATATTAATCCATAAAGGATGGTATTTCTTAAGCATATTAACAAGCTTTCCGGTAACCCTTTGCGGTAAAACAACAGGAACCTTGGTACCTATTCTCAGTATCTCCACATGCGGTATATTCCGTAAAGAAAACAGAAGCCATTCAAGAGTTTCGTCCGAGAGAGTAAGAGGATCACCGCCTGAAATAAGAACGTCCCTTACTTCTTTGTGTGCCTCAATATAAGCAATAGCCAGCTCCCATTGTTTCCTGTTAAATACCGTGCAGGATGACTTTCCTACCATACGGGACCTTGTACAATACCTGCAGTAAGTTGAACAAAAGTCAGTAACAAGAAAAAGAACCCTGTCAGGATACCTGTGAACAAGACCCTGTACCGGGCTGTCATTATCCTCATGAAGAGGATCATCCGATTCGCCTTCATTCTTTTCAAATTCAGCTATAACAGGCACAACCGCTCTTCTTAGCGCATGAGCAGGATTGTCACGATCGAGAAGGCTTGCGTAATATGGTGTAATAGAAAGCGGGAATAGCTTTTCTCCGCCCGTAAGAGCGTTCATCTCGTCTTCAGAGAGTTTTAATATAAATGAAAGTTCCTCATATGTTTTAATCCTGTTCTGAAGCTGCCATTTCCAGTCATTCCATTGCTCCCTTGAAATATGAGGATAATGAGTTTTTCTGAAAATGGTTGTTCTCGGTAAAGAAGTGATTTTGGGGGAAGCGTTATCCTTTAAAATCTTAAAAGTATTTAATAAAGGAGGGATAAACTTCTCAGGGATGTCTTCACACCCTTGAGAAGAAGGAGGTTCATCAGAGTCGGAATAATCTTCACAAGATTGAGAATTGCCTATTTCATGTGATTCATTCATATACTTTGATCCTGATAAAGATTTTTGATCCTGCATAGCGGATACCTCTAAAAAGTATATAAAATTCCCCTGGGCAAGCCCCGGTGCTTTTGCACCGTCCTCCGCCTTTGGCGCAGGCTGGGTATTTCCTCTTAAGGTCCATTCGGCTTGCTTCACATGTCTGCTGAGCAATTTTCTCTCCGCAAGCTGCAAACTGTTTCGCCTTAAGATAAAAAGCCTAATAAAGAATAAAAAACAGTAATTAAATCGAAAGAGTTCAATAATAATAATATCATTCTGTCAACAATAATAATATAATTTACGGTAAATAAAAATTTTTTTTTATAATATTGAAAAAAAAATTCATTTTCTTATAAAGCACTCAACCGTACGCATCGGGGGATTAAAAACCAAATTGGTAACTTCCTGCAGAAATCCGCAAGCTTCCTGCAATAAGCTGTGGGGAATTAAACCATGGAGAGACTAAATATCGATTCAAATACAAATTTTAATAACCATAAGACTCTAAAAGGAATCCTTAAACCTCCTTTCCCTCCCCTCCGTTTCAAAACCGTATTTCATTCGTTTTAAAAGCCGTATGTAAAAGCATCCCTGTTAACGCGTGCATAGAGAAATAAAAATACTCTTCTCAGGCAGGGAGCCTTCATTTAAGATTATTCTTTGACATATCAACTAAAAGATGTTAATATTATTCCCAATCCGATAACTGCCCGACACAATTTAAAGAAAATTCATAATGACAAAAACTCCACATATAATCAGCACAAAGGATACATTTTCTTTAAATCCCTTTACCCTGAGTTTCACAAATGAGGCAAAATCTCTTGAAAAAGAATTTAAAGATAATTACGCGTTGATATCGCTTCAGCAGCAAAGATATGCTTTATTCTTCGGGTTCCTGATATTCGCTATCTTAGGTATATTGGATATAATTCTTTTCCCCGACAGGTTCAGGGAGCTATTTGTCTTTAGATACGGTCTGGCTTGTGGCAGCTTAATATCAGCGTTTTCCATCTCTTTCCTTCCCTGTGCCAGAAAATATATGCAGATAATAATGATAACGATCTTTATCCTTAGCGGAACCGCGATAATAGGCATGATTATAATTACACAATCAAACCTGAAATTTTCATATTATCCCAGCCTGATAATCTTCTTTGGATTCGGATACACGCTAATAAAACTGAGATTTACAAGAGCCTCCCTTGCTGGCTTGATTATTATAATTGCATATGAAATATCCGCTATCTGGTTATCCGATACACAGTCTCATATTTTCATCACTTATAATGCTTTAATAATTACTTCCAATGTGATCGGCATGGGTGCCGGTTATTCCATAGAATATTATTCAAGAAAAGATTATTATATGACCAAACTGCTGGAAACAAAACAGGAAGAGATAAACAAAGCCTATAAGGAGCTTGAAGAGAAAAACAACACGCTTCAACGTCTTTCTACCATAGACGAACTGACAAATATTTCGAATAGAAGAAAATTTGATGAATATTTTAAAAAGGAATGGCTGAGACTGAAAAGAGAAAAAAAACCGATCTCGTTATTATTATGCGATATCGATTATTTCAAGCTTTATAACGATTATTATGGCCATCAGGAAGGGGATAAATGCCTGCACGCAATAGCAAAAACAATAGAAAAAGTCGCAAGACGGCCGGCAGACCTTGCAGCGCGCTATGGAGGAGAAGAATTCATTATGGTACTTCCTGATACTGACGGGAACGGAGCCAAAATAGTTGCAGAACGCATATTAAAAGAGATTGAATCGCTACAAATCACCCATAAAAAATCAAACATCAGCGAGCATGTAACAATAAGCATAGGCATAGCATCACTTATTCCTGACATTGATTTATCTTCCGAAATTCTTATATTCGCCGCTGACAAAGCTCTGTACGAAGCAAAAGACAGTGGCAGAAATAAATCAGTTTTAATGGATATAAATATATTATCAGGTAGCGGTCATGACCCAGATGGCCTTGCGGTTTCTTAAATCTTCATTCCGGAGAACCCCAGGAAAGCAAGCGCCAAAAGTCCTGCAATAATAAATGATATCGGGAAACCCTTTAAATTAACCGGAATATCAGCGAGCTCAAGTCTTTGACGAATACCAGCCATAAGAACCAGCGCAACAGTAAACCCAATACCTGCTCCAAAACCCTGAACAAGTGTTTTCACAAGTCCCATATCAGCAGTTACAAATCCGGAATCGATATTTAAGACAGCAACACCAAGAACAGCACAATTAGTTGTAATCAGCGGGAGAAAAATACCCAATGACTGGTAAAGATCAGGGGAAAATTTTTCAATCGCCATTTCAACTAGCTGTACCAGTGACGCGATAACCAGTATAAAAGAGATTGTCCTTAAGTATGTTATTTCAAAAGGAAGAAGAAGATACTTATAAATCACATAAGTAAAAAAAGAAGCCAGAGTCATTACAAAGATTACTGCAAGCCCCATACCAATAGCAGATTCCAGTTTCTGCGAAACACCGAGAAAAGGACAAAGGCCTAAAATTCTGGATAAAACATAATTATTGATAAAAATTGTGCTTATTAAAATTGTAAACAATATCTTTATTTCCATAAGATTATCCCTTTTTCCTCGACTTGATCGAGTTCATTGCCCACAGCATAAGCCCGAGAGTAAAAAAGGCACCGGGAGCAAGTATCATGGCAAGTGCCGGTTTCATCCCAGGAATAAGCGTATAACCGAAGAGCTTATTAGCGCCCAGTATCTCTCTGAAAAAAGCAAGTACTGAAAGAGTAATCCCGAAACCGATACCCATTCCAAGGCCGTCAAGTATTGAACGAAAAACATTGTTCTTTGAAGCGAATTCTTCGGCACGGCCGAGAATGATACAGTTTACAACTATCAGCGGGATAAATATACCCAAAGCTTTATAAACCTCAGGCTGAAATCCTTTCAGCATTAACTCAACTATAGTCACAAAACTCGCTATTATTGTTATAAATATAGCGATCCTTATATGGGAAGGAACAATGCTTTTTACTACTGAAACAAGAAGATTGGAACCGATCAGAACAAAAGAGGTCGCGAGGGTCATCCAGAGAGCATTGGATATTGAAGTGGTAACCGCAAGGGTCGGGCACATGCCGATGCCCAGTACTAATATCGGGTTCTTTTCCCAGATTCCCTTCGTTACTTCATTGATATAATTCACTTTGAGACCTCCTCGATTTTATTCCGCATCTTTATTGCCTCATTGAATTTCATGATACCCGCTTCGATGCTATCTTTTACTGTTCTTGTTGTTATAGTAGCCCCTGTTATGGCTGATATAGCATTTTTTTCAAGAAGCTCCGCTTTCATTGATTCCTTCCAGTCTCCCTTTTTGACGATCTCAATAGGTTTGCTGCCATCCAGTCCAGTAAACTGCTCCTGGAACCATGGCCTGGCTGTCTCTTCATTCTTTTCAGAGGAACCGAATAATACTTGCCAGAAGGTATTCGTGCTTGCTATTTCAACAGAGCGTGCACCCAGCCCCGGTGTTTCAGATTGCTGGAGAATCGATACCCCCAGAATCCTGCCTTTATCATCGACACCTACCATTGTTTTAACAATGCCGGAATAACCCGATTTCTCTGTAACAAATGCATAACCTGTGAGAGGACTTTCCCCTTCTTCCTTTTCTCCTGTCCAGTATGTAAAATCTTCTCCCTGTACCTGCACGGTTTTTTCATCTTTAACAGAATAACCCGGAAGCACGGAAGTCAGTGCATTTTGTTGCTTTTCCTTCTCCTGTCTGAGTATTTCCGGTTCAGTTATTTTATTAACGTGAGACAAAGCGTACGAAGCAATAAATGCTATCAGAGCCAGTATAAATGTGGATTTTAATATGTTAGCCATATTAACCTCGTTTAAGAGAATTATTCTGGGTTGTCACAGGGAAAAGGACCTGCAGGAACATGTTTATTACATGCTTGCTAACGTGTCCCGAATACCCTGGGTTTGGTATATTTATCAATCAAAGGAACAGTAGCGTTCATAAGCAATATAGAATAGGATACGCCCTCAGGATAGCCGCCCCAGATGCGTATCACGGAAGTGATTATCCCGCATCCTATACCGAATATAACCATACCCCTGACCGTTACAGGCGTTGTTACCATATCCGTTGCCATAAAGAAAGCCCCTAAGAACAGGCCCCCGGAAAAAAGATGAAAAAGAACAGCCCTGAAGGGATATGCGAAACCGCTGATATTATAATAAAGCAGCATGAACACGGCTACTGTACCGATGAAAGCAACAGGAGTATGCCACGTTATTATTCTTTTATAGAGAAGAAAAAGCCCGCCGATCAGAAGCAATAAAGCCGAAGTCTCTCCAAGGCATCCTCCGATATTACCGATGAACAGGGAGCGCAGCATATCGCCGGAGAACAGAAGATCATATACTCTGTTTATGGAGTCGCTCATTCCCGGGCCGGATAACAGTTCAGGGACACTCTTCAATGCTGAAAGCGGTGTTGCCTGGGTAACTGAATCAAATATCTTGTAAGTTAGACCGGACTGGTTTGTTATGCCCTGAGAAAGAGTATTCCCGGCAGCGAACTGCGACCACCTGGTAGTCATTTCTACAGGCCATGAAGCCATCATAAACGCGCGTGCCGCAAGAGCAGGATTGAAAATGTTGAATCCAAGGCCCCCGAAGAGCTGCTTGACTATAATAATGGCAAAGAAAGAACCTATACCCACCATCCAGGCAGGTGCTTCAGGCGGTACATTCATGGCAACAAGGAGGCCGGTAATGACTGCGGATCCATCGGTTATGGATACAGGCTTTTTTACAAGAAGCCGGAATAATGCTTCCGCTGCCAGGGCGGATATTACTGATGTTACCAGAAGGATCAGGGCATTGATACCAAATAAATATACTGCATAAATGTTTGCCGGCAACAGTGCAACAACAACAAGCCACATTATTTTACTTACTGACTGGGTATCTCTTATATGGGGGGCATTCGAAAGTATTAACTGTGATAAAGATTTTTTTTCTTCAGCCATTGCTGTTTCTTTCTCTGAAATTATATTTTAAGCGGATTTTCTCTTCCGCAGTCTTTCCTGTGCTGATTTGATAAAATGGCTTAACGGCCTTCGTGATGGGCATACATATGAACATGCGCTGCACATTATGCAGTCGAATGGATTGAGCTTTTCAACAAGATCATACCTGTCTGACTCGATCGCGGTTCCCAGGTCGCATGGCAGAAGATTTGTGGGACAGGCAGCTACACAGCGGCCGCATCTTATACATGATTTGTAGTCATCTGTTCTGACTTCAGCTTTTGAGAAGAATATTATACCTGATGTCCCTTTTATTACCGGAACATCATTCACAGGCAAAGTGATCCCGCACATAGGGCCGCCCATTATGATCTTGGCCGGTTCTTCCTTAAGCCCCCCGCAGTCCTCAATTATATCTGATATCCGGGTGCCGATCTTGACTTTATAGTTGCCGGGTTTATTTACGATTTTTCCTGTTACTGTGAGAAACCTTTCAAAAAGCGGCTTGCCAAGCGCTATCGCTTCCCTTATCGCGAAAACAGTGCCCACATTCTGAACAACAACGCCAACTGCCATAGGCAGGCCGCCGGAAGGGACTTCCCTTCCGAGTATACTGTAAATTAACTGCTTCTCAGCGCCCTGAGGGTATTTGGTCTTCAGTGGGCAAACCTGTATATTTTCTTTTAACGATGATTCTTCAATCGCTTTTTTTAATATCTGAATAGCCTCTGGCTTGTTTTTTTCAATGCCTATATAAGCCTTATCTATTCCAAGGGATTTTAAGGTTATCCTGATGCCTTCTATGATTTCACGGGGATATGTCCTGATAAGCATATCATCAACAGTGAGGTAAGGCTCGCATTCGGAGCCGTTGATCACAAGTGAGTCAATTGTTTTATCTTTGGGAGGAGAAAGCTTAACTGAAGTAGGGAATGCCGCGCCCCCCATACCTACTATCCCGGCTTCAGATATTTTCCGGATTATGATTTCACTGCTTAAGTCTTCCCAGGGGTATGCTTCCTGGTCTTTACCGGAAGACGAAAATTCTCCGTCTGCTTCAATTACTATACATTTGCCTTTCATTGAATAGACTGTCGGGTGTTCAGCTATTTCTACTACCTTTCCCGGTATAGAGGAATGCACATTCGCGCTTATAAAACCGTCAGCACTGGCTATAAGCTGGGGCAGGAAGTATTTTTTTGCTTCAAACAGGTCT
>CAZVYR010000145.1:7305-9273 GCA_964631555.1 uncultured Leptospirales bacterium | reverse complement strand
AAGCTGGATTTTTCAAAGGGAAACGGATTGTTGCCGGCCATTGCCCAGGATTATAAAACAGGTAAAGTACTTATGCTTGCCTATATTAACGAGGATTCCTGGGAAAAAAGTCTTGAGACCGGTGAAGTACATTACTGGAGCAGATCAAGGAATAAACTCTGGAAAAAAGGAGAATCTTCCGGCAATATACAGGAAGTTAAAGAGATCAGGGTCGACTGCGACGACGATACAATACTTATCAAAGTAAACCAGGTCGGCGACGCAGCATGCCACACAGGATATAAAAGCTGCTTTTACAGGATAGTCAACAATAATGAGCTGGAAATCAGCGGCGAAAAAATATTCGATCCGGATACGGTATATGGAGAGCGGAAATGAGAGGCAAAATCAAATTAGGAATACCAAAAGGAAGCCTTGAAAAAGCCACGATTGAGCTCTTTAAAAATGCAGGCTGGAGGATATCCGTATCCTCAAGAAACTATTTTCCTTCCATTGACGATAACGAAATCTCCTGCGCCCTTGTCAGGGCCCAGGAGATGGCGCGCTATGTTGAAAGCGGGGTACTGGACATAGGCCTGACAGGACTTGACTGGGTTCTTGAAAATGAATCCGATGTGGAGCTTATCACTGATCTGATCTACTCCAAGGTCAGTTCTGAAAAAGCCAAATGGGTGCTTGCCGTACCCGAAGGCTCGGATATCCAATCCATAGAAGACTGTGCTGGAAAAACCATCTCAACAGAACTCGTGAATTTTACAAAGCGCTATTTCAGCGAAAGGAATATTCCCGTTAATGTCGAATTCTCCTGGGGAGCGACAGAGGCCAAAGTAGTTGAAGGGCTCGTTGACGCTATAGTCGAGGTAACAGAAACAGGTTCCACTATCAAAGCGCACGGCCTGAAAATTATACATACACTGCTCGAAACAAACACAAAACTCATCGCAAACCGCCGGAGCATAGCTGATCCTGAGAAAAAAAAGAAAATACAGCAAATCTCTATGCTGCTTCGCGGCGCTTTGAACGCGGATTCCCTTGTAGGGCTCAAGATGAATGTTCCCAAAGACAGGCTGGATAAAGTAGTGAAGATACTTCCAAGCCTCACTGCTCCCACAATATCCGAACTATATAAAACCGAATGGCTTTCTGTAGAAACCGTAATAAATGAAAAAACCGTCAGGGAAATAATCCCGGTATTGATCGAACAAGGAGCAGATGGTATAATTGAGTACCCGCTTAACAAGGTTGTAAAAAAAGATTAACCTTTTCCGGCTGATTTTACCGGGTCATTAGTATTTTTGCCTAAAGTCAAAGGCAACAGTCCAAAAAGTATTTGATAAAGACTATGCCACTAGCTTTTTGAGTAAATACAGATAAAGTATAGATAATTTGAGGATAAAATGAGGTATAGAGGAAATATCAATTTCAGATTCGGCGGACCGCTGACAGATACAGTTAAGAAATTGATGATAGTAAACGGAGGGATGTTTATACTCCGTTGGATAGTTAATTTTTTTGCCCCAGGCGCAATAGACCGTATTTTCGGATTAAGCCATATCGGTCTGTTCTATGAATTTAAGATATGGCAGTTATTTACTTACATGTTCATACACGGGGGGTTCTTCCATATATTTTTTAACCTTTTCGCGCTCTGGATGTTCGGGGGAGAACTTGAACAATTATGGGGCAAAAAGGTATTTCTCAAGTACTATATCTTTTCCGGGATTGGTGCAGGGATCTTCATCGCTATCATGAATTACTTTGTATTCAGCAAGTACGGATACTCCCCGGTTACCATAGGCGCTTCAGGAGCAATATACGGAATTCTCCTGGCATACGGAATGACCTGGCCGAACAGGGAAGTACTGCTTTATTTCGTCTTTCCGATAAAGGTCAAATATCTTGTAATCGCTTTCGGAGCTATCGAATTCCTAGGTACAATATCAAGCGCTGTAGGAGCGGCCGGAGGTT
>CAZVYR010000145.1:0-7295 GCA_964631555.1 uncultured Leptospirales bacterium | reverse complement strand
ATAGGACATCTGGGAGGACTGATATCGGGCTTTATCCTCATTCAGCGCTGGAAAAATAAAAACCGCAATGCTTATACCGCGAGCCGGACACATGAACCCGGGGTCATACAACGCTTTCTGAAAGAGGAAAGGCTTAAAAGAAAAGCGCAGGAAATCGACAAAAGAATAAAAGCAAAAAAAATAATAGATACTCTTCTTGAAAAAATTGCAAGAGAGGGCATGAGTTCGCTGACCAGTAAAGAAAAAAATGACCTCGAATGGGCAAGAAAACATTATTATCCAAACGACGAGGATATTGTTCATTAAATTTACCGGAGGGCATAAAAATGAGAAGATTCTTATTTTTATTATTACTTATATCACTTTCATCGCATGTTTCATGTTATGAGAAAGAAAGCCGGGATATGCTTGAGAAGAAAGATTTCCTTGATAACAATACTTATATAATCGTCTGCAAAGGATGGCCGAAAGAAAGCCTCACAGGCAAAGCAAGGATCGAATCAGCCAAAGAGGCTGCTCTTATAAATGCGCAGTTTATCGCAAAGGATATCTTTAAAAGCCCTGTTGACCCGGTAATAAACGGAACAATAGAAAAGTATGATATCCAGGATGATTATGTCAGGATATATTATATAATAAAGTACCAGAACTTAAAGAAATATTATAAAAAATAAACCAGGTTACGCATCGATCTGCAAAAATACCTGGTTTGCGGAAACATCCATTACTTGAAACCGGCAAAGGGAGTAAGTCCGTATGAAAAGAGAACAGGCTTTACAACTGGTTAAGAAATACATAAAAAATGAAAATATGATAAAACACTGCTTTGCCTCAGAGGCAGTACTGAGGGCACTCGCTAAAGAGCTCGGGGAAGACGAAAACAAATGGGCGTTAGCCGGCCTTCTGCACGACATAGATGTTGAAATAACTAATGCCGACCTTTCGATCCACACAAAAGAAGCAGCGGAAATACTCCAGAAAGAAGGCCTTGACCCAGACATAATAAAAGCAGTCAGGCTCCATAACGAGGAAGCTCATACCGGGGAAAAGCGAAGCACAAAGTTCGAACACGCACTTGCCGCTGGTGAAACCATCACCGGCCTTATCACAGCGACAGCTCTTGTTTACCCCGATAAAAAGCTGTCCAGTGTTAAAGTCAAATCCATCACCAAAAGAATGAAAGAAACAGCCTTTGCCAGGTCCGTAAACAGGGATATAATCATGGAATGCGAAAAGCTAGGCCTTGATATCAACAGGTTTGCCGAAATCGCGCTTCAGGCAATGCAGGAGATAGCCGGGCAACTCGGATTATAAAGAAGCCCTGCAATATCGCAGGGCTTCTTATAAATTCCAAAATAATATATGTAAATAATCTGACGTTAATTAACCGCCAAAGTCATCGAACATGATGCTTTCCTCTTCAACTCCGAGGCTGTCAAGCATCTTATTAACAGCGCTGTTCATCATCGGAGGTCCGCACATATAATACTCGCAATCCTCAGGAGCCTTGTGGTTCTTTAAATAATTGTCATACAGAACCTGGTGAATGAACCCGACATATCCTTTCCAGTTATCCTCGGGCAGGGGCTCTGATAATGCAATATGATAAGAAAAATTCTTGAATTTATCCTGTATAGCTTTAAAATCTTCTTCGTAGAATATCTCGCGCAGAGACCTTGCTCCATACCAGAAAGAGACTTTTCTTTTGGTTTTCATTGTATGAAAGAGATGAAATATATGCGACCTCATAGGTGCCATTCCTGCCCCGCCGCCGATAAATATCATCTCCTTATCCGTATCCTTTAGAAAGAATTCGCCGTACGGGCCTGAAATGGTAACCTTGTCCCCGGGCTTTCTGCTGAAAATATAAGATGACACTATCCCGGACGGGACATTCCTGAACCTGCCCTTCTCAGGATCAAAAGGCGGTGTGGCAATACGCACATTAAGCATAACAATATTTCCTTCGGCAGGATGATTGGCCATGGAGTAAGCCCTTATGACTTCTTCGCTGTTCTTTACCTTAAGATCAAAAATACCGAACTTATCCCAGTCGTCCCTGTATTTATCAGGAACATCTATATCCTTGCCGAAATCGATATTATACTTTGGAACTTCAATCTGAATATATCCTCCGGATTTAAAATCAAGCTTCTCGTTCTCCGGCAGCCTGACTACAAATTCCTTGATAAACGTGGCAACGCTCTTGTTGGAGACAACTTCACATTCCCATTTCTTGATCGAGAAAACCTCTTCAGGTATCTCGATCTTCATATCCTCACGTACCTTGACCTGGCACGCAAGCCTCGTGCCTTCCTTGGCCAGGCGCCTTGAGATATGTGTTGTTTCCGTAGCTAAAATATCTCCCCCGCCTTCGTGGACTTTGCATTTGCAAACCCCGCATGTGCCCTGTCCCCCGCATGCCGACGGGAGGAAAATGCCGCTTCCTGACAATGTGCTCAGCAGAGTTGAACCGGCTTCAACAGACAACGCCTTTTCCTCGTCTTCGTTTATCAGTATCTTTACTTTTCCTTTATTGACAAGCTTATATTCAGCGCCGACTATAACCAGCGTTAAAAATAACGCGACTGATGCAAATACAATTACTGTGCTGATAATCGTGAACATAATCCAAATCCTCTATTATCTTTATAACTGAATTCCGGAAAAAATCATAAAAGCCATAGCCATCAGGCCGGTAATGATCATAGTGATACCAAGGCCCCTGAGAGCAGGAGGTACATTCGAATATCTTATCTTTTCTCTGATCGCGGCCATCAATACAATAGCAAGTGCCCAGCCGATTCCTGATGAGAATCCGAAAACCGTAGTCTGCGCAAGGGAATATTTTCTTTCGACCATAAAAAGCGCGACTCCGAGAACAGCGCAGTTAACCGTGATCAAAGGCAGATAGATACCCAGCGAATTATATAAAGCATTGGACACCTTTGCCACAACCATTTCAACGACCTGTACGATCGCGGCAATAACCGCGATAAAAAGAATAAACGTCATAAAACTCAGATCTATATCTTTAAACTGGCTGCCAAGCCATGTCATGGCCCCTTTCTGCAGAAAATATTCGTTCAGAAGCCAGTTAACAGGCGCTGTAATAGTCAAAACAAAAATAACGGCAATACCCAGGCCGGCAGCAGTCGATATCTTCTTGGAAAGAGCAAGGAACGAACACATGCCCAGAAAATTCGCCAGAAGTATATTGTTAACAAATACAGAACTAATACCTAAATTCAACAGTTCCATAATATTCTTTTAGTCCTCCTCAACCTTACCGGTTATTGTTCTCTGCACCCAGATAAAAAGACCCAGAATAATGAACGCGCCGGGCGCAAGCACCATCAGGCCGTTATTCGAATATCCTGCGTCATAAAGAAACTGAGGAACAATCTGGAATCCCAGTATCTTTCCCCCGCCGAGAATTTCCCTGAAGAATCCCACAACAGCAATGACAAACGCATACCCTATACCATTGCCAAGACCGTCGAAAATAGAAGGCACAGGTTTATTGCTGAGAGCGAAAGCCTCAAGCCTGCCCATTACAATGCAGTTGGTTATTATCAGTCCGACAAAAATGGACAATTGCTTGGATACTTCATACGCATAGGCTTTTAAAACCTGGTCAACGAGTATAACCATGGATGCCACAACAGTCATTTCAACAATGATCCTTATCTTTGACGGAATAAAATTTCTTATCAGTGAGATAACAAAGTTAGATAACATTATAACAACAGTAACAGCAATCCCCATTACAAGCGAGGGTATAAGCTGGGTAGTAACAGCAAGCGCAGAACATATACCGAGCACCTGGATCGTGATCGGGTTGTTCTCATTTAAGGGAAGAATAAAAGATTTCTTATTCTTCACGGAAAAAACAGGTTCCTTTTCCGAAGGCATTATCTTACCCCCTTCTTAATATTCTTAAAGTATGGCTCATACAGGGAAAGGCACTTTTTTAAAAGCTTTGTTACCCCGTTACCAGTGAGAGTCGCGCCGCTGATACCGTCGACCTCGTGACTTATATCAGGTGAATTCGGTTTTACCTTTCCTTTTACTACTTTTACCGACACGAGTTCATTCTTTTCGTTCAGTATTTTCTTCCCGACAAAATCTTTCTGGAACCATTTCTTCTCAATCTCAGCACCTAATCCCGGTGTTTCCCCGTGTTTATAGAACGTCAATCCCGCGACAGTATTCAGGTCGTTTTTTAATGCCAGGTACCCGTACAGTGTTGACCAGAGCCCCTTCCCTACAACCGGAATGCAATAAGCTTCGATATTGCCGTTGATCACCCTGGTAAATACCGGGTATGCCCTTTCAGCTTCCGGTTTCTCCAGCTCTTTCTCCAGATCGATCCTTTCAGGAACATCACCGCTCTTCTTTAAATTGCCGTTGCCGTCAACAGCAAAGCTCTTGACATATTCCCCGTAACAGCACGTGACATTGCATGATGCTTCATCCCTGGAGTAATCCTGCTTTTCATTATCAAAACATTTCCCGTCACTGTAAAGACCAAGAGCGATCAGGATATTTTTCTCTCTGTCATTCTCAATGTTCAGCGCCTGTCTTCTGCTTAAAGACTGTGAAGCGAACGACAGGACTAACGACGAGATAACAGCAATGACTATTATGAAAAAAAAGGTATATGTATTAGTTTGCCGCACGTTTCATCCTCCTTCTGATATTCTTTGACACTATAACATGATCGATCAAAGGCGCAAACGCGTTCATAAACAATATTGAGAGCATCATTCCCTCAGGATAGGCCGGATTCAGCACACGGATCATAATAGCAAGAACACCTATTAAAAATCCGTATACATACTTCCCTGTATTTGTAGCTGCCCCGGAAACCGGGTCAGTAGCCATAAAAACAGCGCCGAAAGCGAAGCCTCCCATTACAAAATGGTATGAGAAAGGCAGGGCCATGAAGCTTGAAGAAGCCGGAGCCGCGTAATTCAGTATAGAAGCCATTATAAATCCTCCTGCAAACACGGAGATCATTATGCGCCAGCTTGCCACACCTGTCAGTATAAGGAACAGCCCGCCTATAAGAATCAGCAGGGTCGAGGTCTCGGCCACGCTTCCCGGTATAAGTCCCACGAACATATTCCACCAGGTATATCCCTTTGAAGCAAGAATATCGACAATATTCCCGCCTGTGGATTCCATTGCCACTGAAAGAGGCGTCGCGGAAGTAAAAGAATCAACCACCCTGGACCCGAAGTCCACCCATACGCTGTTGCCCGATATCTGGCTTGGGTAAGCGAAAAAGAGAAAAGCCCTGGTAACAAGTGCCGGGTTGAAAACATTCATCCCTGTTCCACCGAAAAGCTCCTTGCCGATAACGACCCCGAAAGTAACGGCAACAGCAAGCTGCCACCACGGTATGGTGGGCGGAACAATACACGGAATCAGGAATCCCGTTACAAACAGGCCTTCGTTGACTTCCTCCCGTCTTATAACCGCGAAAAGGATCTCCCAGAATCCCCCTACTGCGTAACAGATAATGATCAGAGGGATAACCAGGTAAGCGCCTCTTAAAAAGCAGTCGAGATGAGATACCTGGGTCCCGATAGCCATTCCCTGTGAAATATAATGCTGATACCCCGCATTATACATCCCGAAAAACAATGCCGGAAGTCCTGCAATAATAACAAACATCATCAATCTTTTTATATCAAAATGATCTCTTATATGAGAACCGGTACTGGTTTTTTTCGCTGTCACAAAGAGCATTGATTCGAACATCTCATAGACAGGATATAATTTTTCCAGTTTACCGCCCTTCTCAAAAAGCCTTTTCATATTATTAAAGTCGTTCATATTTATAATTACACCTCATAATATCTTTTTACCCATAAAAACCATGTCCTCATTAAATTCTCAGCCTTCTTTCTCAATCAGGTCCAGGCCCTTACGGAGAATTTCCTGAAAATTGTTCTTGGAAGGATCAATATATTCACAGAGCGCCACATCCTCCTCCGCCAGCTCATATATACCCAGCCCCTCCATCTCTTCAATATCTTCTATAATAATGCTCTTCATAAGAAATACCGGGTAAATATCCATCGGCAGCACTTCTTCAAATGAGCCCGTAACTATAAACGGTCTTTCTCCTCCGCTCACGGCAGTTGTCTGGATAAATTTATAACCGGAACCTAGAAACTTTGACAGGAATGTCCTGTAAAAGCTGGCCTTGTCAAACCCGGGCCTCAGCCATCCCAGAAATTCCCACTTCTCTCTTTCCGGTATTATGGTAACGAGATTATCATAAAATCCGACAAAGCCGTCATGTTCGATCTTCTTTCCTGTCAAAACATTACCGGAAATATATCTTACATTGCCGTAGTCTGTCCTGTATTCTTCCAAATGCATATCGCTTGTGCAATTGCATGAGCTTGCCGATGTACCCAGGATTGTCTTAAAATACTTTCTGGACATAGCCATGGAACCGGCAACAGCTACTGTTATCTCAGGGGAAAGCCTGCCGGTTTTAAAGAGCCTGCCGATCAGCAGAACAGCCTGTACCGAACATGTCCAGACAATATCGTTCCTGTTCCTGACAGGCGAAATATGATGGATATGGACACCGGCATTACCGGCAGGATGAGGACCGGAAAACTTATGAATTTCAACACCCTTCGCGTTTTTAAAAGCGTCGGAAACATCTTTCCTTTCCCCGTCTATCGTTAAATGCACCTTACCGCTTGTTAATTCTTTAATAACATCAAGACCCGCCTGGAAAATACCCTCTTCTCCCTTAACAATAAAACTCCAGTCCGCGGCAAGAGGAGCAGTATTCATTGTTGAAATAAAAATATCTCTCGGTGTATCGTCAGGAGATGCTATTTTAGCAAAAGGCCTTTGAATAAAATACGGGAAAAGCCCGCTTTTAAGCAAAATCTCAATGATCTTATCCCTTGAAAGTTTCCCGCCTGGAATATCGATCTTCTCAGAATCTTTTTTACCGTCCGACTGCACCACTACAGCCTGAATAGCCCTTCTTTCCCCGCGAACAATATCCAGGACTTTCCCGCTGACTGTGGATGTAAACTTTATTCTCTCATCATCTTTATGATAGAAAAGAGGCGATCCGATCTTAACCGCGTCTCCTGCATCAACAGACAGTTTCGGTTTAATCCCCGTAAAATCCCCGGGTTTAATTGCAATCATATCAGGATAAGGAAGCTCAATCTTCTCCTTATCCGCTTCACCACGTAATTGAATATTGTAACCGCGCTTTAATTTTATTTCTGCCATAGAATCTCACACTT